>BJGJ01000005.1 GCA_014190435.1 Methylocystaceae bacterium
GCATCAATTAAGCTGACGGCAATCGCCTCAACATCCCCGGCCAGCAACGCTTCGTTAATTGTGCAGATTTATTTCTGATGCCTCTAGGACGGCCTGAGGGGTTGCCTGAAAAGCCCTTTTCAAACTGGCCAGCCAGATTTCTACCTGTATTTGCAGGTTGGTCGTTGTTGCTCATTGACCCATATCTTCCTGGAGATCATATGATTCAGATACTTAAGATTAGGCACCCCAGCAAATCACATACCGATTCACCGGTCTGCTTACCCGCTATTTCTTGAGCTTTTTAGCATAAAATACGTTTATTTTCAATGGTTTATAATGTAAAAAACACTTCTCATCTTTTTAAAAATAGGATCTATTTAGAAGCAATTTTTTAATTTAGTTTTTAAGTATGGTGCCGACAGGGTGACGACACGATCATTTTTCAGTTACTGGTTTTTCTAAAATTATTTTGTAAGTCATTGAAAATAATGGTGCCGATTGAGGGATTCGAACCTCCGACCTACTGATTACAAATCAGTTGCTCTACCAGCTGAGCTAAATCGGCACACACGAGGCCTTTATTCCTCGAATGTGCACGTAAGGTCAATCCACTAGGGCGCTTCTGGGCATGATTTATCCAACCGGAGATTTATTTGGCTCAGAACGGCCGCACAGGCATTAGAGACATTCAAACTTTGAATTGGGCCGGGGAGATGTAGTCTTGCCATGGCGTCGCAGTTTTCACGCGTTAATCTTCTCAAGCCCCTATCTTCTGAGCCAAATACCAACGCAAGGGGTTTTGATAGCTTTATTTCAGAGATTAATTCAGTCCCTTGAGAGTCTAGTCCAACAATCAGGTAGCCGCGGGCATGCAAGTCCTCTAGGGCTCGTGCGAGATTGGTCACATTTACAATGAGGAGATGCTCGAGCCCCCCGGATGCTATTTTTGCTAAAACGCCAGAGAAATTGGGGCTATGCCGCTGCGTGACAATGAGCGCATCAACACCATAGGCGCAGGCAGTACGCACAATCGCGCCGACATTATGTGGGTCAGTAATTTGATCGAGAACCAAAATAACGCCAGTCAGAGTCTCTATATCTGCAACATCAGCGTCAGGTAGCGGGCGTGCTTCAATCAAAAAACCTTGATGAACAGCCTCTTCTCCCAAATGAGCGGAGAGATTTTTCACTTCAACAATTTTTGGATCAATACCTCTGGCGTTAGCGATTTCTATGATCCGAGGCAGCGTATTTTGAGTGACATAAAGGTCCAGAATTTGTCGTTTTTTTGCTGTCAGGGTAGCAACGACGGCATGAAAACCATAAATAACAATTATATCAGGTGAAATTGGACGAAATATTTTTTTTACTGGCAGAGTCTGTACCCTAGAGGGTGAGCTCGACAACGGTATTTCCTTTTTACGACCTGTAAAATTTGTAGATTTTTTTAAGATAGAGACAGGCTGTGGTGTTTTAGATTTTGGTCGTTTCATCTCAGGGCTGCCGTTTTTATCCACCATGAAGGGTGAGCCGCGCGGATCACACGCGCTGCATGTACGGCTGACTTAGGCGCATCAAAGATTGCAAAGCAAGTTGCGCCTGATCCAGACATGCGAGCAACCTTGACCCCTCTGGCTGCTCGCAAAATGGCCAATACATCAACGATAATTGGCGCTAGCTGACATGCAGCGTCTTCAAGATCATTGCGGCCTAACTCTATCTGTTTCAAAAAGGCGTTGAAATCGAGACCTATTGGCAACGCCGGATGGGGTAGAGTGTTGAGCTTTTGCCCACATTCTAATCCAAGACGTTGGAAAATTGGTTTCGTATCAACTGGAATTCCAGGGTTGATCAAGACCGCAGATAGGGGTGGGAGCTCTAATTTTGACCCCAAAACATCCCCAACGCCACGCATCATTCGTGCGCGCGTTTCAAGACAGACTGGTACGTCTGCGCCAGTCGCACTAGCTGCTTCAACCAGCCGAGGATCGCTTAAAGATAACTGATTGAGTTGAGCGATCAGTCGAAGGGCTGCTGCGGCATCAGATGAACCGCCGCCAATGCCTGCTGCAACCGGTAATCTTTTTTCTAAGTAGAAGGCACCTAAAGCTAATCCCTCAATTCTTTCTGAAAGATTACGCGCCGCGCGCATAACTAAGTTATCGTTGGCAGAGCCTACATTAGTTGCGGTTGGTCCATAGGTCTGGATAGAGAGTGTGGGATTAGGGCTTAACTGCAGTCTGTCGCCAGCGCCTGTGAAAGCAACTAAGCTTTCAAGGGAGTGATAACCATTTTCTTGACGACCCAATACATGGAGCGTGAGATTGATCTTCGCAGGGGCGCGCGTAGTGAGCATCAAACCCCGGATCTCCGCAAAAGGGTAGGGCGGAGCGACAGAACATTGGAGCGGGCGAAGGGATTCGAACCCTCGACCCCAACCTTGGCAAGGTTGTGCTCTACCCCTGAGCTACACCCGCATCCGTGATGACGAATATCCATCATCAAGAGAGGCTATGCCGCAAACACACCCTTTTTGCAACTGATTTTCCAGCGAAATTGGGCTAAATATTTACTTATGCCTCTGTTTAAATTCTGGGTTGCAGATGATTAGACCGCGTCCTCATCGAACTGCTGCGCTTCAGGGGTGTTGATTTAAGGTTATTCTAATTTTTACGGATACGTATGCGAGGCAATGTATACAAAGCGTCCTGGTCCAGCTTATTTACACTCTTGCGCGACCCTCGCGAGGGCGTCTGCCAGACCCTTCAAAGAATAGAGATCTGATGTGGCTGTGCCTTTGAGGGAAGAAGCCTTAATCGTGAGTTTGGCTCCGCCCCTTAATGCGCCCACAATTTCTTTCTCCCGACTTTGATCTTTGATCCAAGCATTTGTTCCCTTGGTAACAAGCTCATAACTTTCACCATCTATATCTGCTGTGCCGATTGAACTATCTTTTGTGGCATAGCCAAGGTTAATCGCAATTTCGTTGCGGATTCCCTCACTCGGGCGTGAGGAGATAAAGATATAGCCAGGAGTATCTTTCAACTTACCCTTAGGTTGACGCTCTTTTGGTTGCCCTAGGGCATAGCAAGTTTTTTCCTTGCCAGCTTTTGCGACATAGGCAACCCAATCACCATATGAACCAAGTTGTTCAGGCTTAGACGTGTCGCCATCAGCTTTTGTTTTCTCATCCGCTTTAGCTTTTGGCTTATCCGAAATAGGTTTTTCTTTCGCTACTTTTGGCTTTCCAGACGAGGGTTTAGCCCCTTCACCCATCGATTCTGCGGCTTCTCCTGCAGGGACAGGTTTTTCCTTACCGAAAGCGGATATTGGCGCGCAAAATAGCGTCATTCCCAGCATGAGTCGCAAGGCAAAGCTTCGCGAAGGACAGAAGATCGGAAAAAAGGTCAGAAGAGATTCGTTTTTCATATTTTCAAGTGTACCGCTCGAGATCAAAGTGAACAAGAAGTAGCTTTAATCAGTCTTTTCTTGCTGTCATGAGATAATTCACATCCGTGTCATGACTTTTTCGCCAGCTGGTCATGAGGGGCATATAGCTCATACCAGCCCGGTCTACCTCCCGCATTCCTGCGTTTTTAAGCCATGAGGAGAGTTCATTAGGTCGTATGAATTTATGATGTTCATGAGTGCCCTTAGGGACCCAACCCAGGACGTATTCAGCTCCAACAATAGCGAAAAGATAGCTTTTTAGGGTCCGGTCGATTGTTGCGAGGAATAATAGGCCGCCTGGGCGCACCATTGTGCTCAATAAGCGAATGAATTCACTTGGTCCTTCAACATGCTCGATCACCTCGAGGGCTGCAATCGCGTCGAACTTTTCTCCGCTTTGCGCCAGCGCCTCTGCAGTGATGTTGCGATAATCAATGGTCAGACCAGTTTGTTGGGCGTGCCTCAGAGCGACTGCAATGTTGTTGGGTGCTGGATCGACGCCCGTTACAGTGGCTCCTAACTCGGCCAGCGCCTCGCTCAATATACCTCCGCCACAGCCTATATCTGCTATTTTCAAGCCGTTAAGAGGTAAAGGGCTCGTTACATTCAACGCCGTCGGGTCATTAAGCAAGAAACGGCGTGCATGGTCACAGATATAATCAACCCGGATCGGGTTTATATCGTGCAATATCCCCATTTTGCCTGTTTTGTCCCACCAAAGGTCGCCCAATCGATCAAAGCGCGCGACGTCATCAGGGTTTATGCTAGAAGCTTGCGGCTGTGTTTGCGAAGACACGTAAACCTCATCAAAATTACGTTAGGCCGCTAGAGCGGACCCCCGAGGAAGGCTAGCGTTGACAGCAGGCCATTGGAACCGACATATACGCCCGCTTTCTATAATTGGCGACTAGAGCTCACGCCAAATATGAACGTTTTTTGCTCATCTGAGCGCGGTTGCTGAAACAGGTCTTATGTCTCGTCTTGTCATGAAATTTGGCGGCACATCTGTCGCAACAATTGAACGCATACGCAACGTAGCGCGACATGTGAAACGCGAAGTTGATACCGGTCATCAGGTTGCTGTTGTTGTTTCGGCAATGGCAGGCAAGACCAATGAGCTGGTCGCCCTGTGTAAGGACGCCGCGCCTATTCATGACCAACGAGAATATGACTCAGTTGTCGCCTCTGGCGAGCAAGTCACCGCCGGCTTGCTTGCAATTGCTTTACAAGAATCGGGCCTTGCTGCGCGCTCCTGGTTGGGTTGGCAAACGCCAATTTATACCAACGACACCCATGGTTCCGCACGTATCATATCAATCGAAGGCGCAGGGATCATTGACGGCTTTTCAAGAGGCGAAGTCGCCGTCGTAGCTGGCTTTCAGGGCGTCCACAAAGACAGCCAACGAATAACAACGCTGGGACGAGGGGGCTCTGACACGAGCGCCGTCGCGATTGCTGCAGCCATAGAGGCAGATAGATGCGACATCTACACCGACGTTGATGGAGTTTATTCCACTGATCCGCGCGTGGTGCCTAAAGCAAAGCGTATGGATCGAATTGCATTTGAAGAAATGCTGGAAATGGCGTCACTTGGCGCCAAGGTTTTACAGGTGCGTTCCGTTGAAGTCGCGATGATACATGGGGTGCCAACCTATGTTCGCTCATCATTTGACGATCCAGAAAATCCTAAAGAAGGAACGCTCATCTGTAATGAGGAGGATATAATGGAAGCCCAGGTGGTCACAGGCATAGCCTTTTCAAGAGATGAAGCGCAGATCACATTGCGGCGCGTTGCAGACAAGCCTGGCGTCGCGGCGGCAGTTTTTATGCCGTTAGCTGAGGCCGGTATTAATGTTGATATGATTGTACAGGTTGTGTCTGATGATGGCACAACAGATATGACATTTACCGTTGGATCAGTTGATTACGAGCGTGCTTTTATAATTCTCGAGAAAATCAAAAATATCATTGGTTTTTCGGGAATAGCAGGCGCTAAAGATGTAGCTAAAGTATCTGCAATAGGCATAGGCATGCGAAGTCACGCTGGCGTAGCTGCTCGAGCCTTTCATGCGCTTTCAGAAAAAGGTGTAAATATTCGAGCTATTACGACATCAGAGATTAAATTTTCTGTATTAATTGACGAAGCTTATACTGAATTAGCAGTCAGAACCCTACATTCGCTCTATGGCCTAGACGCTGCTTAACTGTCTGTACGCCATTAATGGGAGGATAAGATGGAAGAATTCCTCAACTTGGTGCGGCAAGAAATTGGCGTTGATGAAAACGTTGCTAAATTAGCTGTAGGTCATGTGCTCGCATTCTTACAAAAAGAATGCCCAGAAGGCGCATTAACTGAGTTCTTTGATAAAGTCCCTGGCGCAAAAGCGCTGATAGAGCTTGTTGAGAGTGAAACCGTGAGCGGCGCTAGCGTGCTCGGCGGTTTATTCTCCACCGGCTTGATGGGGTTAGCGTCAAAATTAAACACCCTTGGCCTCGATATGAGCCAAATACAAAAGCTTGCTCACGAAATATTTAAATACGCTGAAACCATACTTGGAAAAGAAAGGGTTGAGGTCTTAGCAGGCTCAATTCCTGGCCTATCGCAATTTATTTGATTATCTTTTTGCTCGAGCCCAGAAAGCTTTTAAATCTATACCCAGCTTACTGAGTACGAGTAAGAGAGTAATACCATAGGCCAATGCACCGATTGCGCCAATGAGCAGCAGAGCAAAGATATTAGCAAAGGCTCCAAGATTAGAGCACAATATCAAAATTGGCGTTCTTGCATAAATAGCAATGCAAGTCAGAGGGATCGCGGCAACGGTTGTCGCTAACAATGATTTAAAAAATAATTGATCAAAAGCCATCAGCTGTTTTTCAATTGCAAGAGCCACTAAGACAGTTAAATTAATCCATAAGCCGACAGAAGTTGCGGTAGCTAGTCCAACAGCGCCGAGAGGCCCAAACAATATAAATTTAAAAATGACATTTACTGTCAAGGCGGCAAGCGCAATTTTCATCGGAGTAGATGTATCTCCGCGGGCCTGGAAACTTGCCCTAGCAGAAGCAATCAAAACCAATGCAAGCAGGCCTCCTCCATAGGCGGCCAATACGTCTCCAGCAGCGTAGGCGTCTGCAGGGGTAAATTTTCCATGCATAAATAGGCCGGCAACTATCAGCTCTGGGAGAGTTACAAACGCAATAAAGAAGGGAATTGTCAGGACAACCGTCAGAGCCATGGTTCGAGATTGGGCCGTATAAGCGCCTGTCACATCATCTGCAGCCAAGCGCCGACTCATTTCAGGAAGTAAAACCGTGCCCGCTGCAATTCCAATTACCCCAACCGGTAATTGATATAACCGCTCCGCGTAAGAAATTGCGGAAATGCCCCCATCTGCAAGTAGTGACGAGAGAATGGTATCAGCAAAAACTGCTATTTGAGGACTTGCAGAGCCGATAACAGCTGGCCCCAGACGAATAAAAAACTCCCTTACACGGCTCCACCGAGGAGCGCGAAAAGCGCGTAGAACGCCGATTTGACGCGTTCCCCACATTAATAACCCTAATTCAAAAGCCCCAGATAATGTGACGCCAAAACTTGCTGCATAGCCAGCATTTGGAAAAAGAAAATTAATAGCGAGCATCGCCATTACAGTGAGATTCATTAAATTAGGTGCAAAAGCAGGCAAGGAAAATTTTCCATGCGCATTAAGCACTCCCATGTGCAAAGAAAATAAAGTCATAAAAAGAAGATAAGGAAAGGTAATTCTCGTTAAATTAACAGCGAGGGCAAATTTTTCAGGGCGATCATCTAATCCCGGAGCAAGTAAAGTCACAAATTGAGGAGTAAATACCCATACTAAGAGTAAGATGATAATTTGTGATAAAAACAGCAGGGAATATACTTCGCCAGCAAATTCTTCGGCGCTTTCATTTCCTTCCTGTTCGAGGATCATGGAGTAAGAGGGAACAAAAGCGGCGTTGAAGGCTCCCTCGCCAAATATAGCTCGAAAACTATTAGGCAGTCGCTGAGCAATAAAAAATGCGTCGGATATTGCGCCGGCGCCCATAATTGCCGATTGCATCGCCAGAGACAGAAAGCCTGTCACCCGCGATAGAAGCGTGAAACCGCCCACTGAGAGTAAACTGCGAATCATATTAAAATTTCTATCAGTATTTATTGATTAAAGCTGTCAGTTATTTTGAGGGCTACGCTTTTTTAGGGGAGTATTAAGGCCCTGGTTTTGAGAATATGCCACCCGGCCAAATCATGCTTAGAAAGTTTGCTAAACATTAAGCGCATTAGCATATATTTTTACAGATGATCAGCCTTAAGGCGTTTGTTTCTCCTTTTTGTTAATGAGTTCATAATTTATCGTTTCTTCAATAAGATATAAAGGCCGGCCCTTCACTTCATTAAAAATACGAGCAATATATTCGCCAATAACTCCTAGTGAAATAAGTTGCACGCCAGAGAAAAAAGTTATCGACACAATCAGAGATGGGAAACCAGGCAAGTCCACGCCAAAAAGCATAGTGCGGATCCAGTAATAAGACGCCATGGCGAGAGCAAAACCAGAGATCAATGTTCCTGCATAGGTCCAAATTTTCAACGGAACAGAGGAGAACGACATAAAACCATCTAATGCAAATTGCATGAGACGAGAAAAATTGAACTTTGACTCTCCTGCTGCTCGGCTTTCCACTGAATAGGGCACACCAATTGAGCGAAACCCAATCCATGCATACAGACCCTTATTAAATCTGGCGCGTTCTCGCATCGATAGAAGCGCATCTACTGCTTGTCGATCAAGCAGGCGGTAATCTCCGGCTCCAGATGGCAGAGATATATCGCCAAATTTGTTCACTAATCGATAAAAAAGCTTAGTAAAGATTGTTCTTAATCTTGGGTCGGTAGTGCGATCCAGTCGCTGTCCGTAGACATTTTTAAATCCTTGCCGCCATTTTTCAATGAATTGAGAAATTAATTCTGGAGGATGTTGCAGGTCAGCATCCATGATAATGACGGCATCCCCACGGGCCTTATCAAGGCCAGCTGTTATAGCAACTTCTTTGCCAAAATTTCTTGATAGAGAGAGCGCTCTAAAATTTGTCGATTGCTCACAAAGAGACCGTATCTTCTCAAGGGTATCATCTTGTGACCCGTCATTTACAAAGATTACCTCGAAGGATTGCTCGCAGCCTGCCATGACAGCCGACAATCGAGCGTTGAGGAGAGCAAGATTGTTTGCCTCGTTAAAGACAGGAATGACGACGGAAATATCAGGATTATCACTACTCATGATCTATGCTTGCATAATTTTTGGGATGATATAGCAGATTTATTTGAATTTATAAGAGATTATCGGGCATGGTAAAAGAGAAGATAATTGCGCTGTGCGCCGATGACTATGGGCTGTCCTATGGCGTTAGTCTGGGAATACTCGAGGCTATTGCGGCAGGTCGGTTAACTGGCGTCTCAGCTCTTGTCACAGGTTCGCGCTGGCCGACTATGGGGCGAGAACTAGTTCGCCGCGCCGCTGATGCTGATATCGGTCTCCATCTTAACTTAACACTAGGATCGCCGCTAGGACCTATGCCAAAATTTGCGCCTAAGGGCGTTTTTCCACCTATCGCTAAAGTTATAAGATTAGCCGTTCGGGGAAAACTACCTCTAGGTGAAATTGAAGCAGAAATTGATCGGCAATTAGACCAATTTGAAGCAGTAATTGAAAAAGCGCCTGATCATGTCGATGGCCATCAACATGTCCATGTATTAGGACCTATTCGTGATATTTTATTTGATGCTTTGATCAAACGCAGTCTAGAGGGCCAAGTGTGGCTGCGTGACGTAAGTGATACCTTGCCGCGCATTTTATCTCGACGTTCGCAGATATCCAAAGCACTTTCTGTGAGAGCTTTAGCAAAAGGCTTTGCTAAAGAGGCGCGTCAACGGGGTTTTGATGTAAATGACGGCTTTTCTGGCTTTTCAGATTTTGATCCCACAAAAGACTACGCACAACAGTTTCATCGCTACCTTCAGTCAACAGGCGCGCGTCATCTCATCATGTGCCATCCTGGATATGTCGATGAAGATCTAAAGCTCATCGATCCGGTTACAGTGACTCGGTCTCAAGAGCTGGAATTTTTACTTTCGCCCACATTGATAGACTTATTCGAAAAAAATGGATTTTTACTCGCGCGTTTATCACAGATTTGAGCGCAGATTTAATTACAGATTTTTTGAATATTAATATCAAGACCCAAATCCAAAACGGGGGCGGAATGTGTAAGTGCGCCTATTGAAATCAGGTCAACGCCTGTCTCAGCAACAGCTGCAACGGTTTCTAGAGATATTCCGCCAGAAGCCTCACATACAGCCTGTTTGTTTATGATTTTTACTGCTTCCGATAGCTGTGGAATACTCATATTATCAAGCATAATAGCGTCAGCCCCTTCACAGAGAGCTTCGCGTAATTGATCTAGCGTATCTACTTCTATTTCTATTTTAACGAGATGTCCGATTTTAGCTTTTGCAGCTCGTAGCGCCGAAGTTACGCTGCCAGCAATTGCTATATGATTATCTTTTATGAGTATTGCATCATCTAAACCAAAGCGATGATTGACCCCGCCGCCGCATATGACGGCATATTTTTCTAAAGCACGTAGATTTGGTGTTGTTTTTCGTGTGTCGCATATTCTTGTATGGGTGTGCGCGATGAGGCTAACGTATTTGGCTGTTAATGTTGAAATTCCCGACAGATGACCCATAAAATTTAAGGCAACGCGTTCTGCCGCTAGGATGCTAGTCGCCAAACCTTTGATGCGCGCGATAATATCCCCAGATCTAACTAATGCCCCGTCCTCATGTAAATTTTCATATAGTATTTCCGGGTCTATCACATTAAATGCTGCATAAGCTGCAGTTGTGCCGCATAATACGCCATTATTTCGAGCAACCACTAAAGCTTCGATTTTAATCTGATTATTAAAAACTGCTTCACTGGTTATGTCGCCTGCTCGACCAAGATCTTCAATTAATGCTTCTTTTATGCATTTTTCCAACAGAAGGTGGGGCGGCATAGGCATTTTCCTAGATACAAGAATTTGCAATATCTAAAACTTGATTAAGAGTTATTTTTGTTCGGCTGCCAAGCGTTGGATTTTCTTGCGGATAGTCATCTCTATAGTGAGCGCCACGACTTTCGCAGCGCTTTAAAGCGCTTGCAGCAATAAAAATAGCTGTAATAAGCATATTTTGAACTACAGGGGGCTTCTTCTTGTTGTAGAGCGTGGCGAAGCGTTTCAAAGCAAGACTAAGCCCTTGTTTATTTCTGATCACGCCAACATGATTACTCATGTTCTCGCGAATTTCAGTGATTATTGCTGAGCTTTGAATGTTTGGTGTATTTGATTTGGGTAAATTAACACCATAGTCAGAGCGAGCAATTTGACGCTTTTTTATATCGCTTGCTACCCGGTCAGCAAAAACAAGAGCCTCCAATAGAGAATTTGAGGCCAATCGATTTGCCCCATGAACGCCAGTAGAGGCTACTTCGCCGATTGCCCACATATGGTCAATTGATGTGCGGCCGCAGGCGTCCGTCAAAATCCCTCCCATATGATAGTGGGCGGCAGGCGCAATCGGTATGGGCTGATTTATTGGATTAATCCCAGCAGCAATACAGCTCGCGTATACAGCGGGAAAACGAGTAGGGAAGTCTCTACCTATTTTTTCCCGCGCATCCAAAAAAGCGCCCGAGCCTTCTTGTATACTCTCATAAACCTTACGCGCGACAATATCTCTAGGCGCTAGCTCCGCTCTACTATCGCTGTCGATGAGGAAACGGTGACCAAACCGATTGATTATCGTTGCGCCTTCTCCACGAAGAGACTCTGTCGCAAGTGGCGCTGGATCAGTATGAATATCGATCGCAGTTGGATGAAATTGAACAAATTCAGCATCCGCTATCACTGCTCCAACTTGCGCAGCCATAGCGACGCCGGCACCGCATGAGTCAAGAGGATTTGTTGTAAGACTATAGAGATGGCCTATGCCGCCTGTTGCTAAAATTAAACATGCGCACCGATACTCAATACTCTTCTCATCTGATGTTAAACAGAAAACGCTTAGAGAATGGCTGTTATGTTTCGATATTTTGTAGGCGGTGGCGCCCTCAATCACATTAATTGAAGGAGTGGCGTCTAATTTTTTCTTTAATGTCTCCATAATGGCTCGTCCGGCGCTATCGCCTTTGACCCGGACAATGCGTCGATGTGAATGCGCAGCTTCCTGGGAGGGTAAAAACACTCCGTGTTTGGTGCGATCAAAAGGCGCGCCAAATTCTAGCAGTTCTTGAATCCTACTCCGAGCTTCCTGAGCCATTCCAAGAGCTATATTCTCGTCAACAAGTCCTGCTCCTGCTGCGATTGTATCAAAAGCATGTTTCTCGGGGCTGTCATCTTCCTCTACTGCAGCTGCGATACCGCCCTGAGCCCAATAAGAGGCACCGCTGGTTCCAACAGAACTTGGCGCTATTAACGTCACGGGAAGGGGGGCAAGTTTTAAGGCGCAGTATAATCCCGCAAGACCACCGCCTAGAATGATAATTGGCGTGGAAAAATTATTCATAATGCAGGATCAATTCTCTTTTGGAGAGACAAATAATTGCAACAAAGTGATCGGTTATAAGTAGTGATGAGAGATTAAAGCTATAAATATAATTATTGATTGATGGGCGAGTCATTGAGAATAAGTATTTCACATTAATATACTTTAATAAATTTGTTAGCGTTAAGAGTTTATGTGAGCGTTCCCCTTCAATAGAAATCTTGTGCCTAACAGATTTGAACGTAAAAAAAATAAAGAGTCTAATTGAGCTTGAAAAAATACGCATTGCTTGATCAGATGTTTTTATGTTGGCGATCATATTTTCACATACCAACATAGTTTTGAACCTTACCTAAATAGGCGCCAAATCCAGACGCGCTATTAGCCCAAATTAATCATGCGCTGGACGCTTTTTTTAGCTTTTTCAGCAATGATTGGATCAATAATAATCTCTTCTCTAATATAGAGTAGACTATCAAGTATCTTCGGTAAGGTAATGCGTTTCATATGTGGACATAGGTTACAGGGACGAACAAATTCAGTTCCAGTCGTCTCGGCTGCGACGTTATCCGCCATGGAACATTCTGTAACTAAAAGAACGCTTTTTGGTTTCTGCTTCTTCACATAATCAATCATTGCTGCTGTAGAACCAGAAAAATCTGAAACCATAACAACTTCTTTTGGGCATTCCGGATGCGCGATCACAGTTAAACCAGGATGATCTAATCGATAATTCATAATTTCTTCTGCTGTAAAGCGCTCATGGACTTCGCAGGCGCCATTCCAGGGTATGATCTCAACGTCTGTTGAAGCGGCTACATTATCCGCCAAATGTCGATCTGGTAGTAAAATAACGCGCTTAACGCCAAGGCTTTCAACAACTCGAACAGCATTTGAGGAAGTACAGCATATATCAACCTCAGCTTTCACTTCCGCCGAGGTATTCACATAAGCAATAATGGGCACGCCTGGATATTTTTTTCTTAAATAGCGAATATCTGAGGCAGTAATTGACGCTGCTAAAGAGCAACCTGCTTTTGTATCGGGCGTGAGGACAACTTTTGACGGATTGAGTATCTTAGACGTCTCCGCCATAAAATGAACGCCGCCTTGAACAATGACGTCGGCTTGCGACTGGGCGGCCAATTTGGCTAGTTGTAAGCTGTCGCCGACATAATCTGCAACGCAATGAAAGATTTCTGGCGTTTGATAATTATGCGCCAAAATAACAGCATTTCTCTGAAGCTTTAATTCATTAATAGCTTTTATATAGGGTGCAAAGAGCGGCCACTCAAACTGTGGAATGACTTTAGAAACTTTTGGGTAGAGATGGGCCGTCGCTGCTTCGACTTCAGCTGTCCATGTTAAATCAGGTTTAGCAATAACAGAAAAACGGGACGCGGATTTAAAGCTGGGGCTGAGCGAGGCTTTAAACGTTGTGTCGCTATTAGCTTCAGGATAAAGATTCTGGACACCCATATTCCAGCCCACGCCTTAGATATGCTCAAATTGAGCATAATAGGTTTATATAAAATCTCCGGTGCGAAGAATTCCACCCGGAGGCATCCATTCAGAATAGGGATCTCACAAGCCAATGGCAAGATGCATAAGACGACCCAAGACTACTGATTGAGATGTATGTCAACCGCTCCATCTTAAGGATAATGATTTTTCTGTCCGTCTAGACAAAACGCCCGGGTCTAGTCATAGGTTTTTGAAATAAACGAAAAAAGGCGGTCCGTACCAAGCATGTTCGCGCACAGGCATTTACTCGGAATAGAGGGCTTGTCTCGACCCGATATTGAGACACTCCTTCAAATGTCAGATCAGGCAGTTGAGGTATCGCGGCGCATCAATAAAAAACAATCCATTCTAAGCGGACGAACGCAAATAAATCTTTTTTATGAAGCCTCTACGCGGACACAAGCCTCATTTGAGCTTGCCGGAAAAAGACTTGGCGCTGACGTCATGAATATGTCTGTCGCCAGGTCTTCAGAAGCAAAAGGCGAAACACTTATCGATACAGCGATGACTCTCAATGCTATGCGTCCTGACATCATAGTGGTTCGTCATTCTCAAGCTGGAGCAGCTAAATTATTGGCAAAGAAAGTTGATTGTTCTGTTGTTAACGCTGGTGATGGCGCTCACGAACATCCAACCCAAGCTTTATTAGATGCTCTAACAATTCGACGGAATAAAAAGCGTATTGAAGGTCTAACAATTGCGATATGCGGAGATATTCTTCATTCACGCGTTGCGCGCTCGAATATCCTCTTGCTGTCAACACTGGGCGCTCATGTGCGCGTTATCGGCCCCTCAACGCTTGCGCCAGAGTCTTTTAGAAATATTGGCGTCGAGGTCTTTCACGATATGAAACGCGGTCTTCAAGGAGCCGATGTCGTGATGATGTTGAGATTACAAAAAGAACGCATGTCAGGAACACTCACGCCGAGCGCTAGAGAATATTTTCATTTCTATGGCTTAGACGAAGAAAAACTTAACTATGCTAAACCCGACGCTCTTGTTATGCACCCAGGTCCTATGAATCGCGGAGTTGAAATCGATTCAAGTGTTGCCGACGGAACGCGGTCCTTGATCCGGGAACAAGTTGAAATGGGTGTAGCCGTACGTATGGCGGTTCTTGAAGCCCTAACGCATCATTTTCCAAATAGCTGAGCGCAAGATTCTATAAAGATTAAGGAGTTAAAAATGGTCAAGCTCATTCGTTTTATTGCACTCGTCTCTCAATCAATTTTCATCCAATTTGTTCACTTATTTGGATTAGTTGCTTTCGTTCTATCCGCTGTGATGGGGTATTTTCGGTTACCTTCATGGACTGTGCCCATCGCTTCAGTCATTTTTGGCGTTGTTGCAGATAAATACATTGATGAAAGTGCTGTTTCATCCTTACTTGAAAAAGCAGCGTCAGCAAATCAACGCGGCGGTTTTTTGATCGTTGTATTTTTTGTTATTACCGCGGTCGGCTATGTTTCTGGAGCTTATGGTCGTCATTATCTCAAAAATCGTCAGTAAGACAGATCACACAATCCAGCGAACCATCTTACTGATAATTAAATTGTCCAGATCACAATTTAGCAACCAGTCACAGTCCTTCAAACAAGGCTGTTGAGAGGTATCTTTCTGCAAACGAGGCAATAAGCACAACGATATTTTTTCCCTCTGTTTCAGGTCTTGCGGCGATTTCTAACGCTGCTGCGACAGCTGCGCCGGAAGATATTCCCCCCGGGATACCCTCTACGCGTGCCAGCAACCGGGCTGTATCAATTGCCGTCTGATTACCAATCGTCACGATTTCATCGATGACTCCGCGGTCAAGAATAGGCGGCACAAAACCTGCGCCGATGCCTTGAATCTTATGCGGACCTGGCGGACGCCCAGAGAGAACAGCTGAATCCTCAGGTTCTACGGCAATAATGCGTATATCGCCTCGACGCTGTTTGAGCACTTGACCAACGCCCGTAATGGTTCCGCCGGTGCCTACGCCTGAAATAAAATAATCAATTTTTCCTTGAGTATCATTCCAAATTTCTTCTGCAGTCGTGCTTTTATGTATGGCTGGGTTGGCTTGATTTTCAAATTGTTGTGGAATGACCGCATTAGGGGTTTCGGCGGCAATTTCTGCCGCCTTTGTTAACGCGCCTTTCATGCCTTGAGCAGCTGGCGTCAATACGAGCTCTGCACCCAGTAAGGCGAGCATTTTTCTCCGTTCGATCGACATGGATTCAGGCATGACAAGAATAAGTTGATATCCACGTGCAGCGGCGACAAATGCGAGCGCTATTCCAGTATTGCCAGATGTTGGTTCAATTAAAATATTTTTTCCTGGACTGATCTGTCCCATCTTTTCAAGCGTTTCGATCATATTGACGCCAATACGATCTTTTACGCTTCCAATCGGATTAAAAAATTCTAATTTTGCTAAGATATTTCCTGGAACGGCTTTAAGCGTTTTAATCCGATCTAGTCTAACGATTGGCGTATCGCCGATAGTTTGAGTGATAGATGAATAAATCTTTCCACGCCCAGGGGTGTGAGGTGGTGAAAAAGATGTATCGCTTACCACGAATCTCTCCTGTTATTCTCGTAGTTTTATAGATAAAACGCCCAATACCAGCCACAGCGTCAGCATAAAGCCCCGACTTATGAACTGAATAGCTAATTAGCATAAAATCAATTGTTTGCACCTTGATTATTTGTCGTCATTACTGCAAGGCGCGCCGCCAACTCACTCTTTTTACTTGGTAACAGGGTTAAACGCATGAAAAAACATCCAAAAGGATTAGGCCCAATCTTTTAAGACGCAAAAAATAGACTTTCACCTATTCCTATTCTTGCTCTAAAAAACATAGATTTTCCAATGGATGCAAAAGGACTAAAATTACATCCGGTCGCCTTAGCTCAGTGGACAAGGATGTAAGGGCTGACTATAAGACACGCGTCAACTTAGGGTTGGCTTTCCCAGATATAGAAGGCCGGCGTATGCGTCGCCGGGGTATGAATGTCCGATATTGCGGTCGCGCCGATTTCGCGTGAAAAAGGGCAGAGTCTAACCACATCAGCGTTAAGAACGCGTATGGTCGATCGCCAGATTCGTCCATTTGACGTGACGGACGTTCCCGTGCTTGATCAGTTTCTTTATGTACCGCGCGAATATTTTCTTCCAGAAAATCAAATTTCGTTAGCCTATTCTGACTTGGCGATAAAGCTCGTTAATTCAGCCAACCCCAGACGGACGCTTTTACCGCCGCTCATTTTGGCCCGCATGATCCAAGGATCAACGCCACGAGAGGGAGATCGAGTATTAACTCTTGGTGGCGGCGGCTATTCGGCAGCTATTTTAGCAGGCCTTGTCTCAGAAGTCGTAGTGGTTGAGAGCGATCAGCTTATCGCACAGCGGATGCTAACTGGATTTAAAAACTTAGGCATAAATAATATTCACGTTGAGATCAGTGCGCTTTCAAGAGGCGCCCCTCATTTGGGCCCGTTTGATATCATTTTAGTCGAAGGCGCCGTTGATACAGATCTCTCGGGTCTTTCTGCTCAATTAAGTAAGAGTGGCCGGATCATGACAATCGCTACGCCAGAATTAGGGGCAGGCAGACAACTGTCGCGCTTCGATAACGTCAAAGGCCATCTCGAAGGCGCGCTGCCTATTTTGAGTGTCCATGTGCCTGTTTTAGAAGGCTTTGAGAAAACTTCCGATTTCGTCTTCTAATAACTCGCCTCTAAGGGGATTTAGGGGAGTTTCTGGTTGAAATAGTCCGGGAAAATTCTTTTACGCCATCAGTTCGCCATGCCACTCACCCATCAATTGAGCATAAGCTAGGCCCAGCCTTTAGGTCGGTTTCGAGTTTGCAGGGGGTGGAGGGATGAAAGGAGCGGTCTGGACGTGTATTCGCTCGTCCCGACGTCGCTATTTCACAATTATCGCACTAACGCTTTTGTCTGTAACAGTGAATTCGGCCCACTGCCGCTCAGAAAGTTTACAATCAGCTTTGGCGCGGGCTTATTACGCCAACCCAGACCTCAATCAAAGCCGGTCAAAAGTACGCGCTCAAGATGAAGAGGCACCCAAAGCGCTTGCGGGCATGCGTCCCAAAGCGTCAATCGGCGCGAATGTGGGCGGACTTTATGGTAACGTCAACATCCCCTTCGGTTCGGGCGATGCAGCAGGCCGTAGAACGAATTTTGGCGAAAGCTATGTGGGCAAGCCGCGCGGCGCTACATTGAATGTTTCGCAAACGCTTTTTGATGGAGGTGCCACAACGAATAATGTGCGTCGCGCAGAGTCTGGAGTCTTTGCAGCAAGAGCCTCCATGCGTTTGACAGAGCAGGCGATCCTGCAAAACGGTGCCACAGCCTATATGAACGTCTTACGCGATACCGCCGTGCTTAATTTACGAAAAAATAATATTGGCGTTTTGGAGCAACAATTAAAGCTCACTCAAGACCGTTTTGATATTGGCGAAGTGACAAGAACGGATGTGGCTCAGGCGCAAAGCTCACTCGCACAAGCAAAAACTGAATATTATACTGCGCAAGCACAGTTAAAAAATAGCATTGCTACCTACCGACAAATCATTGGAAATGAGCCAGATAAATTAGAACCAGCCAGATCTCTTGAGCCTTTGCTGCCCCACACATTGAATGAAGCTATAGAAGTTGCAATTGTTGAACATCCAGGCGTAAAGGCGGCGATACATCAGGTCGATGCGGCAGAGATGGCTGTCAAAGTTGCTGAAGCCGCTTTAGCGCCCAACTTGTCAATAAACGCGCAAGTATCCAATAATTATGATAATTTTAATGGATTACCTGGATCACGTGCTTTTCTCGCGGGAACTAGCGCACAGCTCAATATTCCCCTCTACCAAGGTGGGTCTGAATATGCCTCGATAAGACAAGCTAAGGAGCAACTGGGACAAGCGCGGTTAAATATGGATTTACAACGCGATAGTGTTCGAGCGAGTGTTGTATCAACTTATGGTCTGCTTGATACGGCCAAGTCGTCAATTATTTCCAGCATCTCTGCAGTCAAAGCCGCAGAAATCGCTTTAGCAGGAACAAGAGCGGAAGCTAAAGTAGGACAAAGAACAACGCTTGATGTTTTAAATGCACAGCAAGCCCTGCTGAATGCGCGCGTGTCATTGGTTACTGCGCAACGTGATAGAGTCGTTGCCTCATATGCGGCGCTCGGCTCAATTGGTCGACTATCAGCTAATGAAATAAATCTAGATGTTCAAGTATATGATGTTGATCGGCACTATGATCAAGTAAAATCAAAATGGATGGGCGTCGATACGCCAGGAGACAAATAATTTTTTTAAAAAAAACTAGACATAAACTACACAACTCCCTCAATCGCATCAGAATAATATAGAAACTGAATGACCATCTGGACAGTTGAGCAAGATAGGGCCTTAAAAAATGTTGCAGCTTGGCTTAAGTCCAAAGCAACAGATCAAGTATTTCGATTATTTGGCTTTGCAGGAACAGGCAAATCAACACTTGCGCGCCATCTTGTTGATCAGGTTGATGATAATGTTGTTTTTGCAGCCTATACTGGTAAAGCAGCCCTCGTGATGCGCGCAAAGGGATGCAAAGACGCCTCAACAATCCATAGTCTTATCTATCGTGCAACAGACACGGATACTGAAGAACCTTCATTTATCTTAAATAACGACAGTCAAGTTACTTCTGCAAAACTCATCGTAATTGATGAATGCTCTATGGTGGATGAGGATCTAGGTAGAGACTTACTTTCCTTTGGGAAGAAAGTTCTTGTTCTTGGCGATCCCGCACAATTACCGCCAATAAGGGGAGGGGGGTTTTTCACAAATTGCGAACCAGATGTCATGTTGACACAAGTTCATCGTCAGGCAGCTGATGATCCAATTATTCGCTTATCAATGATGGCGCGCAGCGGAGAGGAAATAAAGCCTGGGGACTTTGGTGAAACGCGAGTTGTTTTACGTAATAATCTTGATCCAACTTATGTCACTAAATCAGATCAGGTGCTCGTTGGTTTAAATAAAACGAGGCGATCCTATAATACGCGCTTGCGTCAGCTTCGTGGCTTTGAAACTGAATTTCCTGTGGCTGGAGAAAAGCTTGTTTGCTTGAGAAATAATCGAAAAAAAGGATTGCTTAATGGAGCGTTGTTTACTGTAAAAAGCGCTGGAGCTTTACGAAAAGGCAAAATTCGTCTGTTGATAACGCCTGAGGAAGAGCATGCTGAGAAATTTCAACGCGTAGCTGTCTTACCTGATTTTTTTTCTCAAACTGAAGTCGAAATACCTTATGCTTTACGTAAAGGAACCGATGAATTTGAGTATGGATACGCCTTAACCGTTCATAAGTCCCAAGGCTCTCAATGGAACGCGGTCACTTTATTTGACGAGTCATTTGCCTTTCGGGAGCACAAAGCTCGTTGGCTCTATACAGGTATTACGCGTGCAGCGAAGAGCCTTACTTTGGTGATGTAGAAATGAAAAATCACATTGAAATGCACCGTTACTGTGATGGAGCTATCTATAAATTTTATCTTGTGGAAGATGGTGCTGCAACGCGCTATCGGAGAGAAGATAAAAATATCTGGATTTTAAGACATCCGGAATTTGGATGGATTATATGGGACGATATCGATAATACATTAATGTCTAGACCTTGGGATACGCCTATAAATCAGCAAGACGATACACCTCCCCAAGGTGATTGGGTGAGTAAGAAAGACAAAAATTCATTTGTGTATAAGTTAAGATATGTTTAACGGTTCGCTCAACTCATCGCCAATTAAAAATTTTAACGATTCCAAGACTCAATTGCCTCTGAAAAAACACGATCTCCGCTGGCACCTTTTTCCATATTAATAGTTGCTATCCGACCATCATCAAATTGAAAGGGGAGGTCAATAATTGCTTGTGATCGGAGCAAGGCAATATTACGATTTTCCCGTTCTCCACGCATTAGGCCTATAAGAAAATAATTTTCGCTAATTGGAACTGGGATACCTACGATTTTTTCTCCTGCTTGAGCGTCTGGGCGACGCAATTGTAATGGGCCAATTGCTTTAATCCCTCCCAGTGGGCTGTCGCTGGTGGGCGCAAAAGAAATATTTATAGTATGAGAAGCAGAGAGAGTGGGATCAGTGTTTTTACGAATTAGGATTGACATCTTAAGCTTAGCTTCAGGGATGTCTACCTCCCCACGAATGGCTGGGGTGACCGGTTCGCCTGAGCTTCCCCCAACATTTTCCAGTCTCCATTGAACTGTCGCATTATAAATTCGATCGACCTTATCTGGCTCCTTAAGTGACCCAACCCACATTTCCGCTTTTTGAACAGTCGGAACTGTCGCGCTGCTTCGACTTAGGCCTCCACCCTCTATCCGATCGCCTAATTTACCAGTCTCAGCGTTAGGATTGCGGCCTGCGTTGGATTGTGGATTGAGTTTGGCCAGATCGTCGGGACTTTCATGGAGCTTCCATGCCAACACCGTCAGTACAAGGATGAGCGCGATCAGAACGCCAATGACCGCATAGATCTGTCCTTTTGTTCGGGAGGGTTTTGGCGGCAAACGGGCCGGTGCAGCTGGACGTTGAGGCTCGCGTTGGGTTGGATCATCCAAACCAGTTTCTGAGGTAATCGACTGCAATTTTTGAGCAAGAGGCTTTTGCACGGCTTTGACAATTTTTGGCGGCGTTACAAAACGCGTCTTAGTCGTTTCCGTTAGTTTTTTACGAAAACGCTCAAACGAAGGGGCGAGAGCGCTTGTCGGCTTGTTCAAAGCTGGTGGGGCAGAGGGGCGTGGGGGAGGCGGCGGAGCCGAATGAGGAAGGGCGCGTGTCGCTAGGTCAATTTCAAGACGTTGGATTGCTTCCTCAAGCGCATCCTTTTCTTTAGAAATCGCCTCTTCAGGTATTGGCGGCTCTATGCTAGTGAGCTGTTTGACGAGGGCTTTGCGCGCACGGTCAAATACTGCCAGTCGCGTCTCGGGGTTAGACTGTGGCAGAGCGGTGATTGCTCTCGAGAGTAGTGAATAATAGTCCGCCATCCTGGGTTAAGAGCACTTCCTGTTAAGAGCGTCAATCCTTTAGCTCCACGCCTTATGTGGCCTTCAATGTCGCTGCAGCCGACTGGAAAGAGGATCTAAAACCCTGGAAAGGTCAGGGAGAAAAGCAATGCCGAGAAGATTTTTGGCCTATGCTCCTTTTCTGATTTGGCAATTATTATGCGCTTTTTCTGTCACCCAAGCTTATGCGTTCAGTATGGACAAGAGCTCTTCTTTACGTGAGCAGTGTGAAATTACCATCGGTCCAGATCCGGTCAGTATCGTTTCATATATGCCGGATCAGTCTCGAGATCGTTTTTGTGACGAGTTTCCTTTTCCTGGAAAAATTGTTCTGACTTTTGATCTGATTTCAACAAGATTAAGAGATTTACCAATAGATGTGCGTCTTGTGTATGAACCCAATGGGTCACTGGAAAACGACTCAGATCTAGATAAGACGACGATTAATGTTACAGGCCAAAAAATTTATCCCAACGGAGCAATAGTTATTGCAAATAATTTTTCAAAAAGCGGAAATTACGCAGCTTTTATTACTATTCATGAACCTTTTGGCGTAACGCGAACTACGCGTTTTGGATTTAGAATAGGCGGTAAAATACTTTATTATACGCCGGCTATTCTTGCAGCTATATTTTTATTTGGCTTGGTATATGTCTATTGCTTTGGACGGAAATAGGTTTAGCGCGCAATTAAAGCATCATGATTCTTTTGACTAAAAAACCAATAAATAAGTCCTGTAGAAGTTCCGATCAAAAAAAACAACAAAGAAACCTTCAACTCAATTGGATCAGTATTTATATCTGCTGCTGATTTATGGGCCGCCCGAATAATCCATGGTGCGAGGCTTGCTAACAATCCAGTAACACAAACATACCAAACATATGATTTTGCTGATACTGCCTCTCCTATAAGAATAGTAATCAACAAGGGGACAAATATAATCGAAATAAAAATAGATCTAAATAAATATACGACTAGTAGAAAGATGTTTTGTATTTCACCATTCACCAAAAAATCATATGTCGTAACTTGAAGGCTATAGAACACAGCGGTTAAAGCTGCGTCTCTCAAATTGGCGTCAATTAAAAACGCACAAAGAAGCAGTAACACGCCACAGGTTAAAGCCAGTGCAAGGGAGATCATATTTTTGAAGATGTGTCGGACAATCGTCACTTCTGCCTAAGGCTCCAATACTGTGTCCCAATAGAGATAATCCATCCAGCTTTCATGGAGATGGTTAGGTGGAAACAGGCGTCCATTTCTGTGTAAATCTGAAATTGTTGGTTGGTATGGCATCTGTGCTGGGGTCATATGAGCTTCATGCGGCAACCGGTTGCCTTTTTTAAGGTTGCAACTTGAACAAGCTGCAACAACATTGTCCCAAGTGGTCGCGCCTCCTTTAGAGCGTGGTATAACATGGTCAAATGTTAATTCATCTTGTTGACCACAATACTGACAAGAGAAACGATCACGTAGAAAAACATTAAAGCGAGTAAAAGCGGGATGCCGGCTTGGACGAACATATTCTTTTAAGGATACAACTGAGGGAATTCTAATTTCAAAGCTGGGGCTTTTAACCGTCCGATCGTATTCAGAAACTATATTCACCCTATCCAGAAACACAGCCTTAATCGCATCCTGCCAACACCAAAGCGACAGTGGATAATAGCTCAATGGGCGATAATCGGCATTAAGAACGAGCGCGGGGCAGGCTTGAGGAGATACTGTTTGGTGGCGAAGATATAGGTTCAAGCTACCAGCCTCTCATAGTCGAGAAGGTCCTATGAACCGCTGCAAGATCCAGAGGCCTTTTGCGAAGTTATCCCTGATAATAGCACTATGACATTGTTGTGAAGGTGCAATAGGTCAGAGTTGGACAAATTTAGCTGGTTTTTGTGACGTCCTCTATGGCTTGGCAGATTAAATTCTCCAAAATAAGAGGATCTTGAGGGAATTTGGCTTGGATCCAGGCCTTTTGTAAGAGTTTAAGAGCGGTCCCTAACTTCTGGCCTGGCTTTATGCCACGACTAATCAGTTCTGCACTTTTAATTGGAAAAATAGGGATGGGGGCGCTCGCCACAAAATACGCGGCCTCCAGCCAGGACGAATCATGTGACTCTGGCGGCGTATCGCTAACGGCCAAACATAGGCCATCCTGACAGACGGATGAACCGTAAAGAAACAATAATTCATTGAGTAGCGTCCGATTCGGCGCTTGAGAGTTTTCCTTGAGGCGGTCATAAATTTTGATCATTACAATCAGCCTGTTGAATTCTTCATTTGAGAGACGTAAGTTTTCTCGCAGTCTCAAAACATCAGCTCTAGCAATAACTGCAAAAGCAGCAAGCGTTAAAAGTGATGTCGGTTGTTTATTTATGAGTTTTTCGAAAAAGCGTAATCTTGTCACTCTTGTGGGAAAGCTATCGCCAAATAGAAGTCTTACAAGACCATGATGCGACATGATCGCAAGTATCTCGGGAGCTCGCGTACTGAGCATTAATTTAAAGAGTTCTGCGTGTATTCTCTCTCGAGAAAGTCTTATAAGATTGTCTTTAGCTGCTACGCACTCCTTAAGGCCGTCAGGGTCTAATGCTCCTACGCCATGAGAGGCGGAAAATCGGAAAAATCTCAAGATGCGTAAATAATCTTCTTCAATTCTTGTTGCAGGATCGCCAATGAAACGAACGCGTCCAGCTTCCAGATCCACAAGACCGTTGACATAGTCATAAATCTGACCCGTAGGAGAAAGAGACAGGGCATTAATCGTAAAATCTCGTCGCTTGGCGTCCTCTTCAAATGAATTTCCAAATGTTACTTTTGCATAACGACCATCTGTCACTACATCCGTGCGTAAGGTTGTAACTTCAAACGGCTGGCCATCAATGATAATGGTAACTGTTCCATGATCGATTCCAGTTGGAACAACTTTATAGCCATATCTCACGGCGGCGTTGATCACGGATTCGGGCAAAGCGGCTGTTGCGAGATCAATTTCATGAGGCGTTCTTCCACATAAGACGTCTCTGATAGCCCCGCCGACAATTCTGCTTTCCTCGCCGGTGTTAGAAAGGCAAGAAAATAAGCGTTGTATTCTTTGATCATCCAATAAGATATCTTGTTTGTTCATAGTATTTTCTATTAAATTTTCATCTACGATTTATAAGAAGAAGAGCTTTATTACAATTATCGATGTCGGTCTGTATGGACATTAAATTCCAAAATACACGGCTGATTACTCCTCCGGATCAGAGGAAGTTGGGCTACGGGCTAATTTTAGCATAACTTTCATATGTCTTGATTAAAATTTCAATCATAAAGCTGAAGAAAAAGCACAGATATAACAAAAGTCACCCTTAAGAGGGGTGTATTTAGGTTCAATATAGGGTAATTTTGTTTAGAATTTTTATGCTCCCTAAGATATAATGCGGCTAACAGCATTTGACTATGAAGAAAGCGTTTATTCAATGACCGTAGCTCCGGAGAGATCAACTTTAAATGAAAATGAGCTTTTAGAAAGCACGGATAAGGCAATTCTAAAAATTAAAGTTATAAAAGATTCTATTGGAAAAATTATTTTTGGTCAGGAAGAAGTAATTGAACAAGTTCTGGTGACGATATTATCGGGGGGGCATGGACTTTTAGTTGGGTTACCAGGACTGGCTAAAACAAAACTTGTTGAAACGCTCGGCCTCACCCTAGGGTTAGCCCAGCAACGCATACAATTCACTCCGGATTTAATGCCTGCGGATATTATTGGCTCAGAAGTCCTTGAAGAAGGTCCAGATAGATCAAGAGTTTTCCGCTTCATTAAGGGGCCTATATTTGGCCAATTGCTAATGGCGGATGAAATTAATCGTGCCTCGCCACGCACTCAGTCTGCCTTGCTTCAAGCCATGCAGGAACATCATGTTACAGTAGCGGGACAGCACTACGAACTGCCGACGCCTTTTCACGTTTTAGCGACGCAAAATCCACTCGAGCAAGAGGGTACTTATCCCTTGCCTGAAGCGCAGCTTGATCGTTTTTTAATGCAAATAAACGTCTATTATCCGGATTGGGAGAGCGAGAGACGTATTCTAATTGAGACAACAGGAGACAAAAGTCTTAAAGCCGCCAAATGCTTGTCCGGCGACGACCTTATATCGATACAAAGGCTTGTGCGGCAGTTACCTGTTGGCGACAAGGTTGTGGATGCGATCTTGCGTCTTGTTCGCTCTGCAAGACCTGGGGATGGGCATGCAGAAATCAGTCGTCATATCGCCTGGGGACCAGGTCCAAGAGGCGCGCAATCCTTGATGCTCGCAGCCCGCGCGCGGGCGCTGTTGTTGGGTCGACTGTCGCCCACCTTAGAGGATGTAGCCATTCTCGCTTTACCGATCTTGCGGCACAGAATGGCTTTAAATTCTTCATCTCGTCGGGACTTTACGATTGAAGAAATAATTAGAAAACTTGTCAATCGGATTGAATAATATGTCTCGTTCGAACGCTATTGAGACAAGTCTTTTTGAGTCAGGCTTTTATCTTCCTATATCTATATCTAAGGCTCAAAGTCTTTCTGCAACTTTTGATCGTCTGTTAGCAAGAAATCAGACACGATCATCTCAATCTACTTATGGAATGCATAATCGGAAACGATCCGGCTTAGGTGAAGCATTTTGGCAATATCGACCTTATGAAAATGGAGAAGACGCGAGTAAGATTGATTGGAGACGTTCAGCGCGGGGAGATCAACTCTACGTCAAAGAAAAAGAATTAGAGTCATTGCGTGACTATTATATTTGGATCGATTGTGCGTCTTCTATGAAGTTTTCATCGACCCTCAGCCAGGAAGATAAATTGACATGTGCAATAACTTTTGGCTTAGCAATCGTGGATTTAATATTGCGAAGTGGTGATCGCGTCGGGTTACTTGGCTCTAGTGCGCCGTCAGCCTCGCGCGCCACTCTTCAGCTTATCGCCAATCAAATTGGAAACGTTATATTAAATAATTTCAACAAGGCAATTCCATTGCTTCCACAGCCATCCAGCCGGTCAAAAATCATTATCATATCTGATTTTCTCAACAATTCAGACGATTTAAATTACACCCTAAGTTATTACGCTGATTTTGGAATAAGCGGCCTGGTTATTATGATCAATGATCCAAGTGAAGTTGATTTCCCATTTTCTGGGGAAACACAATTTTTTGATTCACAAGACGGCCAAGAATATTATGCCGGAGATGCTCAAAATATAGCAAAAGAATATCATCAAGTTTTTGAAAAATTTAAATTAAAAATTCAAGGAATAGCAGTTGATAATGCATTTCAATTTTTTCATCATATAACAAGTCATTCAACTGATGTAGTCGGTAATGATATTGCGGGACCACTCCAAATTTGTTTGGCAGACTTTTAATGTCGCTTTTTTTTACTGCGCCAATTGCTTTATCGGGATTTTTATTACTCCCAATATTATATTTTTTGTTGAAGATTTTGCCGCCCAAGCCTAAACGCGTTTTATTTCCTCCAACGCGCCTAATGCAGTCTATAGCTTCAGTTGAATCTAAACCCTTTAGATCCCCATGGTGGGTATTACTACTGAGAATGCTTATTGCAGCATTAATTATTACTGCAATGGCAGGGCCGCAATGGCGACCAAATGGCGCATCTACAGATTATAGCAATAAAACTCTTATCATAGTTGATGATGGCTGGGCTGCAGCCAGTGACTGGGATCTAAGAATTAAAAAAGTAGAGTCGCTTATTCATGAATTACGAAATAATAATGCTCCCGTAGCTTTATTGATCAGCAATGAGCCCAAAAATATTGCTCTCATTGACCATAATAATGCACTGGATATTATACGCTCTTTAAAGCCAAAATCTTATATTCCTAATTATAGCGAATTAAAGGACTTTATAACAAAATTTATCCGAGAAAACAAAAATATTAACATAATTTGGATATCAGAAAAATATGGACACGCCGATATTAATGATTTTATTAACTTTATTTCAGACCTTAAAAATAAAGTAAGCAATGTTTCAATTTTTATAAATAGCAGTCCTATAATTACTCTATCTAATCCCATTAATTCCCAAAAATCATTAAATTTAAAAATAAATGCTTATGATTTAAAAAACCAATTATATAGTCTGATTGCAAGCGATCAATCAGGTCACTGTCTATATAAAAATGATATCACGATTAATTCTGGACAATCCGAAAATATTGATATCGACTTACCGCTTGAAATTAGAAATCAAATCTCTGTAGTAAAATTAGCAGATCATCATTCAGCAAGCTCAGTGATTTTACTCGATGATAATACCCATCTTAAGCGGGTAGGCCTATATGGCTCGATCAAAGACGACCAGTCTCAGCCTTTACTTTCATCACTCTACTATATTGATAAAGCGCTGTCGAAGATTGCTTCCATATCTCATGTAAGATCAGGAAATAACGATCCAATTAAATCCTTACTTGACGAGAAGCCAAGTATACTTATCCTTTCTGATTTACTTTTAAGCAGTGAAGAAGATAAAAAAAATATTGAGAATTTTGTAGACAATGGCGGTATATTATTGCGGTTCGCTGGTCCGCTAACTGCCAAAAATATTGATGACTATGTTCCTGTGCGTTTACGTCATACCGGCAGAGTATTAGGCGGAGCACTCTCATGGCAGACGCCAAAATCAATTAAGGATTTTGATCGGACAAGTCCATTTTTTCAACTTCCCATTTCATATGACGTTATCATCAACAAGCAAATACTAGCTGAACCAGATGCGGGGCTAAACTTCAAAACCTGGGCGTCTCTAGATGATGGCACGCCATTGATTACAGCTAATAAGCTTGGACGTGGATTGATTATATTATTCCATATAACTGCAGATAATAGCTGGTCAAATCTGCCTATGTCAGGACTTTTCGTCAGTATGATGGAGCGCATCGTTGCGCTCGCACCTGAAACCTTTTCTGTCAAAGAAGATGAAACGTATAAAGAGAGAAATTCTCAACAAATTGCAATGAAGCCTATAAAACTACTTGATGGGTTTGGTAATTTCATGGATGAAATCCCGAATTCGGCTTCGATATCAGATAATTTCACAATATCGCCAACGCGGGTAAATCCCGCTGGATTTTATGGTGATGCTTTTTATAAACGGGCGATCCAACCTATTGGGCCGATGGAGCGGATTGAACACATTAATGTGTTATCAAACTCCATACCGATTCAATCACTCAGTACTGGCATAGAAATTGATCTGAGGGGTTATTTTTTGATCATAATTTTAATCCTATTTTTACTTGATGGCGTTGTATCGCAAGGCATAAAAAAATTCTCTATCAAAAATGCAATTATACATTCTATGATAATTATTTTAGCACTCTCCATATTTTCTCTGCAAAGCGACGCCAAAGCGGCAGAGAGTAAGGATTTTTTCAATTCAAAGGAAGTTGAATCAGCTCTTAAGTCACGCTTAGCTTATGTCGTCACAGGGAATACAAACATAGATCAAGTATCACATTTGGGTTTACTCAGTCTAAGCCAGGCTTTAAGACAACGCACATCCTACGCGCCAGGAGATCCGGTAGGAATTGTTTTGGGTCAAGATGATCTCTCTTTTTATCCAATAATTTACTGGCCAATTGATCCGATTACAGCGCAACCTTCTTCTACAACTATTCAAGCTTTATCAAACTATTTAAATCATGGTGGCACAATCATATTTGATACGCGAGACGCAAATAATCATTTAATGGAAAATAAACAGTCAGCCGAACAAGTTTGGTTGGGGCAATTATCTCAAAAATTGCCGATTCCTGAATTAGAGCCTGTTCCTCGCGATCACGTTATTACTAAAACATTTTATTTATTAACTGATTTTATTGGGAGATATCATAATGGACAAACTTGGGTTGAAACACAAACCTATCCTGAGGCTTCCAATCAAAATGAAAGACCAATTCGCGCAAGCGACAGTGTGTCATCCGTTATTGTAACGTCGAATGATTTAGCTGCTGCCTGGGCTGAGGACGACTTTGGTCAGCCTCGCTATAGTTTATCCGCGACCAGAAAAAATCAACATGAAATGGCAATACGCGGCGGTATAAATTTAGTTATGTACACCCTCACGGGTAACTATAAGTCTGATCAAGTTCATGTTCGTGATTTATTAGAGAGATTAGCGCGGTGAATAATACTTCGTTGATTTTCTCACCATTGGTTCCTATTTATCTCTTAATTCCTATTCTATTTATTTCTTTTATTTATTGTCTTTATTTAATTTTACGTCAAAATAAAGGGTGCTATTATCGTGTGCTTTCTATTATTGTTCTAGCAGGAACGCTCCTTGATCCGGCAATACAAGATGAAAAAAGACAAAACCAAAAATCTTATGTAGCATTAGTCGTAGACCGTTCTGAAAGTCAAAGAATCGGACAACGACTTAGCCAAACAGACGATGCATTAGACTTAATAAAAAAAAGATTGAACGACTTACCAAATATTGAAGCAAAAATCATTGAATTTTATAATACGGACGGAGGCGTTAACGGCACTCGTTTATTTGACTCGCTTAGGACATTGTTAAAAGAAATTCCCTCTGAGCGCCTATCTGGGGTTATCTTATTAACAGATGGCGTTATTCACGACATTCCAAAAAATATTGAACAATTGGGCGTTAGCGCCCCCTTGCATGCTTTTGTGACTGGAAATAGCGAAGAGTATGATCGACGTATTGAACTTATAGAATCTCCTCGTTTTGGAATTGTTGGCAAACAACAAATTATTAGAGCGCGAATTATCGATACTCTAAATAATAAGGATCGCGTAAAAATAACCGTAAAGAAAGACGGCCAGGAAATTCAACCTTATAGCCCAATTCCTGGCGATATTGTGAACATTAAAGTGAACATTGATCATGCAGGGGCTAATATCATTGAACTTGAGGCGCCTGTTGTTGCAGATGAGCTTACGCCCAATAACAATAAAGCATTTGTCTCGATTGAAGGAGCTAGAGATCAGCTTAAGGTTTTGCTTGTATCAGGAGAACCTAACCCTGGAGAAAGAAGTTGGCGCAACCTTTTACGATCTGATCCCAATGTTGAACTTGTGCATTTTACAATATTGCGACCGCCTGAAAAAGTTGATCCTACCCCTGCATCTGAATTATCGCTGATCGCATTTCCAACAGCAGATCTATTCGGACCAAAGATTAATGAATTTGATTTAATTATCTTTGATAGATACTTTAATCAGACATTTTTGCCGTCAATTTATTTTGAAAATATTAAAAAATATATTAACAATGGGGGTGCTTTTCTTGCAGTCGTAGGACCTGATTATGCGACGACAAAAGGGATTTTTTATTCGCCCCTAGAGACAATTCTGCCAGCTAAGCCAACTGGCGCTGTTATTGAGCAAACGTTCCGGCCATCAATTTCTAAATTAGGCGAACGCCATCCTGTCACGCGTGATCTTAATCACCTAAATAATTTACCTCAAACATGGGGACATTGGTTCAGACAAATTGCAGGGCAAGTCGTCAATGGCTCCCCAATATTAAATGGCGTTAATGATCTGCCTTTACTTGTCCTGTCACGCCAAGAAAAGGGCAGGACAGCTTTGTTGCTCTCTGATCAAATTTGGCTTTGGTCTCGCGGGTTTGATGGTGGCGGTCCATACACTGAATTGTCCAGAAAACTGGCCCACTGGCTTATGAAAGAACCGGAGCTAGAAGAGGAAGCGCTTACCGCGCATGCTCAAGGAAATCAGGCGTCAATCATCCGCCAAACTATGGAAGACACTGTATCCCCGGTCACAATTACCGCTCCCTCAGGCGCTAGTCGTAGCATTGAATTGTCACAAAAAGCTCCCGGTTTGTGGGAGGCACATTTATCAGTAGAAGAGCTTGGACTCTGGAAATTTGTGAATGATAAGCTTTCAACTTTATTACAAGTTGGATCTCAAACTACAAAAGAAACGGAAGATCTTATTTCATCTACTGAGAACCTTCTTCCTCTAGCCTCAGCTACCGGAGGCAGCGTCAGACGTCTTATAAAAGGAAGAAATAACATAACTGTTCCGCGTTTATTACAAATTCCTATGTCAAAACACTATCAGGGTGCGGATTGGATAGCGCTCAAGGACACTCAACCTTCAGAACTGATTGGTCTTAAAGTTTTTCCTCTCGCCAGTGGCTTTGGAGCCATGAGCATCCTCATGCTGATTATATCAATTGCTTGGTTTGCTGAAGGCTATGTTCGTAAAATCCGTAAATGAAGCTATATTTAAGCGCTCTGAGTAAAGGAACGACTCGTGACCCTGCATCGTGCAATAGGCCTAATGTCTGGAACCTCTATGGATGGCGTAGATGTCGCCCTGCTGGAGACTGATGGCCAGGCAACAGTTATTTTTGGACCAACCAGTCACTACCCCTATAATGAATCTGATCGCATGTTACTGAGAAACGCATTAGGCGAAGCAGCAACACTTAAGAATAGAGATCAGCGTCCAGGCGTTTTGTCATTTGCTGAAAAAATGGTTACAGATCGACATGCAGAAGCGGTCGAGAATTTTCTCAAGCAGTATGACCTATCAAGTGAGAGCATCACTGTTATTGGTTTTCATGGCCAGACAGTTTTACATAAACCTAAACAGAAACTAACGATTCAAATTGGTGATGGCTCATCCTTAGCTGCGCGTCTTGGAATCGATATAGCTTATGACTTTCGTGCCGCTGACATCGCGGCAGGCGGAGAAGGCGCGCCAATCGTACCTGTGTTTCACAGAGCGCTAGCCGCTGCTGCGGGTATTAAGGGTGAAGTTGCTTTCGTAAATATAGGCGGTGTTGCAAATGTTACCTATGTTGCTGAAGATCAAGCGCCAATTGCGTGCGACACAGGCCCTGGAAATGCTTTAATCGATGACTTGATGTTACAACGCACTGGCGCGCCCATTGATCGCCATGGTCATATGGCCGCCAGAGGAAGAGTAAATGAAGCAGCGCTCCTTAGATTATTAGCGCATCCTTTTTTTGATGTTCCCCCGCCAAAATCCTTGGATCGTAATGCATTTTCTTTGGATGCCGTCAGTAAATTATCTACTGAGGATGCTGCCGCAACTCTAACTGCTTTTACTGCTGCTTCTGTTCTTAGACTATTTCCGCATTTGCCTACGCCGCCTCAACTCCTGATCGTTTGCGGCGGCGGCGCGCGTAACCCCATTCTTGTCAGAGAACTTGTCATGCATTTACCTTGTAAAGTAACAACGGCTGATGCGGTTGGCTGGTCAGCTGACTCCATGGAAGCGCAAGCTTTTGCTTATCTTGCTACGCGCGTGGTGGAAGGGTTGCCGCTAACTTTTCCAACAACAACCGGCGTAGATAAGGCTCTTGCGGGCGGCATAATTGCCTCAGCGCCTAATCGTCATTAATAAATTTAATTTAAAACTCTCGTTAGTCTCCCCGAGAAGGTATCGCTATTCGCGGGGGGTTACCTAATCGGCGATCGAGATAGGCATCTACATGAGCAATAAGCGGCTCAACTTTATTTTCAAAGAAATGATTAGCTCCCTCGACAACAGCGTGCTCTATTAGAATGCCTTTTTGAGTTTTTAACTTTTCAATAAGAGCTGTAACCTCCTTGAGAGGCGCAACACGATCCTGATCGCCGTGGATGAATAATCCAGAGGAGGGACAGGGAGCCAAAAAGGAAAAATCAAATCTATTTGCAGGCGGCGCAACAGATACAAACCCTTCAATTTCAGGGCGACGCATTAAAAGTTGCATGCCAATCCAGGAACCAAAGGAAACGCCAGCAATCCAGCAAGCTCTGGCTTCAGGATTGATTGATTGGGCCCAATCCAACGCTGAAGCAGCATCAGATAACTCTCCAGAACCATGATCAAATGCGCCCTGACTTCGGCCTACGCCTCTAAAGTTAAATCTCAAAACAGAGAAGCCGCGTTCGGCAAAAGCATAGTATAAATTGTAGACTATTTGATTATTCATCGTGCCGCCAAATTGCGGATGCGGATGAAGAATGATGGCCAGGGGAGCCCCGCGCGTGGTTGACTGGTGGAAACGACCTTCAAGCCGGCCAGCAGGTCCGGTAAAAATAACTTCAGGCATAGGAATCCTTGTTAAACCAATATAGGCCGCCTTCTAGCATGTACGTCCTAAATTAAATAAATATTTTTCTCGTTCTCATATCTTTTTCAAGATATTAAAAGAGATCAGTCCCATGCAGTCGATTTCCCGTATTTATTTGGATCACAATGCGACGTCGCCGCTTAGACCTGAAGCCAGGGAAGCGATGCTTGCTGCTCTGGGATCCCCGTTCAATCCCTCATCTGTGCACACTGAGGGTCGCAAGGGAAAATCATTACTTGAATCGGCGCGAGAAACAATCGCCCGGGGCATAGGTGGAAAGCCGAAAAACTTAATCTTTACCGCTAGCGCCACGGAAGCAGCTAATCTTGCGCTGACGCCGGCGCTTTTAAGCGGGCAGGATAGGCGCCCAATTGATCGACTTTTAATTGCAGGAGGCGAACACCCCGCGATTTTTCAAGGCCACAGATTTTCGCCACAAGCCATTGAAATACTTCCGTTAGAAAAAAACGGTCAACTTTCATTAGAAGCATTACAAACGGCTATAAGTCGTTACCCGGGTAAAAAATTGGCGCTCGCGCTTCAAGCTGTCAATAATGAAACCGGTGTCATTCAGCCCATTGAGATGGCTTGCGATCTCATCAAGAAAGAGGCAGGCATTTTCATCTGTGACGCGACCCAGGCAATCGGACGAGTTGAGCTCTCCCTTGAGACGGTCAAGGCGGATTTACTCTTTTTTTCCTCCCATAAATTGGGCGGTCCAGCCGGCGCTGGGGCCTTAATCATCGCTTCAGATGACCTGGCAATACAAGACATCCTAATCAAAGGAGGCGGCCAAGAGGCTGGACGTCGGGCCGGGACAGAAAATATCCCAGCAGTCGTGGGTTTTGCGGCAGCCTTTAAAAGCGCTCTCGCAGATTTAAACAAAGAAAGGCCGCGCTTAAAGCAATTACAACAAGATGTTGAGGATTATTTAGTCGCAATTGGCTCATCGTATGTTGTCTTTGGTCAGCAAAGCCCCAGATCTCCCAATACAGTCACTTTTGCGATCCCGGAGATTGATAGCCAAACACTCCTTATAGCTTTGGATCTAGCGGGAGTTGCTGTTTCGAGCGGGTCAGCCTGCTCATCAGGCAAAGTTAAGGAATCTCATGTCCTAAGCGCTATGGGAGTGCGTGAAAAATCGGCGCTGCGCATTAGCCTTGGATGGTCGAGTACAAAAAGGGACGTAGAAGAATTTGGAATCATTTTAAAAAATGTAGTAAGAGATATTCATTCACGACGAAGCGGACTGCCACTCTAGGTCCTCAGATGCCGTGAACCATTTCGGCCGACGGACCTTGAATCCGTTGTGACGAGGAGATTAAGCAATGGCGGCTCTTCAGGAGACCGTTACGCATGTCGCATCGCTTGATGCGAAAGCGTACAAGTATGGTTTTACTACCAATATTGAGTCTGAAAAGGCGCCCAAAGGCCTAAACGAAGATATCGTTCGTTTTATTTCAGCAAAAAAGAATGAGCCGGATTGGCTAACGCAGTGGCGTTTAGCCGCCTATCAACGTTGGCTGACAATGTCGGAGCCAAATTGGGCTCGAGTTCATTATCCTAAAATTGATTATCAAGACCTATATTATTACTCAGCCCCAAAATCGACTCCTGGTCCCAAAACGATTGATGATGTGGACCCCGAGCTTTTGCGCACCTATGAAAAACTTGGCATCCCCTTGCGAGAGCAAGAAATCTTGGCTGGCGTACAAACTCGTAAAGTTGCGGTAGACGCAGTTTTTGACTCTGTTTCTGTAGCCACGACGTTTAAAGAAGAGCTCGCTAAAGCAGGGGTGATCTTCTGTCCAATTTCTGAAGCAGTTCATACGCATCCAGAACTTGTGCAGAAATATCTTGGATCTGTTGTTCCTGTAACAGATAATTATTTTGCAACATTAAATTCTGCCGTTTTTTCTGATGGTTCCTTTGTCTATATACCTAAAGGCGTTAGATGCCCGATGGAGTTATCGACATATTTTAGAATCAACGAACAAAATACGGGTCAATTTGAAAGAACCTTAATTATTGCTGATTGTGATTCATATGTAAGTTACTTAGAGGGCTGTACAGCGCCAAAAAGAGATGAAAATCAATTGCATGCCGCAGTTGTTGAGCTTGTAGCTCTTGATAATGCGCAAATTAAATATTCGACAGTACAAAATTGGTATCCCGGAGATAGCGATGGACGAGGAGGTATATACAATTTTGTTACTAAAAGAGGCGACTGCCGGGGCGATAACTCACACATTTCTTGGACACAGGTTGAAACTGGTTCAGCAATAACCTGGAAATACCCATCGTGTATTCTCAGAGGAAACAACTCACAAGGTGAGTTTTATTCTATTGCCGTTTCAAATGGTCATCAGCAAGTCGATAGCGGCACTAAGATGATACATTTAGGAAAAAACACAAAGAGTAGGATCGTTTCAAAAGGCATCTCTGCAGGTAAATCGCAAAACACCTATAGAGGGCTTGTATCCGCTCATCGCAAAGCAGTTGGTTCTCGTAATTTTACGCAATGCGATAGTCTTTTAATTGGACAGAGCTGCAGCGCCCATACGATTCCCTACATCGAGGCTAAAAATAATCATCTCCAATTTGAACATGAGGCGACAACCTCAAAAATATCTGATGAGCAGTTATTTTACGCCATGCAACGAGGTCTTTCCGCTGAAGACGCTACAGCATTAATTGTAAACGGATTTGTGCGAGAAGTTTTACAGCAACTTCCAATGGAATTCGCCGTCGAAGCGCAAAAGCTTATCTCAATTTCTCTAGAAGGCAGCGTTGGCTAACACAGATATCTTTGGGAAATGATCAGATGTTGGAAGTAAATGATTTACACGTTTCTGTGGGTGATCGCGAAATCCTGAAAGGCTTTACTCTTAAAGTTGCAGCTGGAGAAGTTGCGGCGATTATGGGGCCAAATGGAACAGGAAAGTCGACTCTTTCTTACGTGATTGCTGGCCGAGAAGGTTATACGATTACTCGGGGAGAAATACTCCTTAATGGCGTTAACCTGCTTGACCTAGCGCCTCATATGCGCGCTGCTAATGGCGTCTTTCTGGCATTCCAATACCCTGTAGAAATACCAGGTGTAGCCTGCATGCAATTTCTAAAAGCCGCCATGAATGCGCAAAGACGCTCAAGGGGCGATGAAGAAATCAATACGCCTGAATTTATGAAGCGCGTGAGAGAAGAATCAGAAAAATTAAAAATAAGCCAGGAAATGTTGAGAAGACCACTTAATTCCGGTTTCTCAGGCGGTGAGAAAAAACGTATGGAAATATTACAGATGGCGCTATTGCAGCCAAAATTATCGATTTTAGATGAAACGGACTCAGGATTAGATATTGACGCGCTTAAAACTGTTTCAGAAGGAGTAAATTCTCTCCGTAATCCTGCAAGAGGATTTTTAATTATTACGCATTATCAGAGACTACTTGATTATATAAAGCCTGATACTGTCCACGTCATGGCCCAGGGACGCATACAAAAATCTGGGGGCGCAGAATTAGCGCTTGAGTTAGAAAAACATGGTTATCAGAATTATGTTTCTAATGAGGCTGCATAAAAGATGCGCCTCAATCCTTCAGAAAATATCCTGCCTTTCGAGATAAATTACGCTCAAGCTTCTGCGCATGAAATGTCACGCGAACGCAAAGAAGCTTGGGCGCGATACTCAAATCTTGGCCTTCCTAATCATAGGCTAGAGTCGTGGCGTTATACTGATTTTCGAGCTGCTTGTTTGAAAAGCTTTCACCCTGCAGATAAAGCAATCGATAATATTGAATTAGTACGAGAGCATGAGAGTTATAGACTAGTTCTTCTTAATGGCGTTCTACGACATGACTTATCTGACATAAATTTAATGCCAGATGGCGTTAATGTTGACAATATTTATGAAAATCAATCCAATTTAAAAGAAAATATTTCTTTTAATACGAGTAATTTTTCAAATTTAATAAAAGACACTATTGTCGATCTTAATACAGCTTTAGCTAGCGATGGTTTCATAATAAAGATCACAGAAGGCGTGGAGCTAACTAAACCAATTGAAATATTGAATGTAATTACCAAACAGTGTTCAGTATTTACGCGAATTTTTGTTGATTTATCCGAAAATTCTAGAATTAATCTCATTGAGACATTAAAAAACAACTCTTTGCATGGCGCTCAAGTTAATCATGTCTTATATGCAAAATTGGCTCCAAATTCTGGACTTGATTTATTTAGTTATCTGTCAGGATCAGGCCAGTCTTGCACCGGCATCTTGACATTATTAGCAGAATTGGAGCGCGGGGCATCGATTAATTCCAATGTTTTGTTCAATTTAAATGGGTTTTTTAGACGTCAGGTCTTTGCTAAACTTAAAGAAGAACACGCAAATATCACCTTAAATGGTGTTGTATTAGCAAAGACTAAGGATCACATTGATAATACCATAGCTGTAGAACATTGCGCCCCAAATACAATGAGTAATGAAGTTTTCCGTTACATTTTGAACAATAAATCAGTCGGTGTATTTCAAGGCAAAATCATTGTGCAGCCTGCAGCTCAAAAATCAGATGGATTTATGCAGTCAAAAGCTATTTTGCTTTCTGATCTAGCCGCCATGAATTCAAAACCAGAGTTAGAGATTTTCGCGGATGACGTGAAATGCAGTCATGGATCAACTTGCGGAGAGATTGATAAAGAGCAATTATTTTATCTAATGTCTCGTGGACTTGATGAGCAGGAAGCAAAGTCTTTATTAATTGAAGCTTTTGCTTTTGAAGCGTTCTCAGCATTTAAGGATGATAAAATGTCTAATTTTACAAAAAATATTCTTGCAGACTGGCTTTTTATAAAGAGAAATTTGTCATGAATATCTCTCATAACCCTTTGAATTATGATATTGATAAAATACGCAGCCAGTTTCCGTTTTTAGATGTTAGGCCGTATGGCAAAAACATTATCTACTTTGATAACGCAGCATCTGCGCAAAAACCTAAAATTGTTCTAGATCGATTGACGCAATTCTATACTAATGAGTATGCAAATGTGCATAGAGGATTACATTATCTGGCAAATGCGGCAACGGAAGCCTATGAAGATGCTAGATTGACAGTATGTAAATTTTTAAACGCAGTGGATTCTGAAGAAATAATATTTACGCGCGGTGCCACTGAAGCGCTGAATATGGTGGCTTCTTCATTTGGAAATGCGTATATTCGCGCCGGGGATGAGATCATCCTTTCCACAATGGAGCATCATTCTAATATTGTTCCATGGCATTATCTGCGCGAGAATCATGGCGCAATTATCCAATGGATTGAGCCAGATTTAGATGGCAGAATTGATATTGTTAAACTTTCTAAGCTCATAAACAAAAAAACAAAGATCATCGCGCTAACGCATATGTCTAATGTTTTGGGCTCTCCAGTTCAAATAAAAGAAATAGCGAAAATGGCGCATACGCATAATGTTCCAATTTTAATAGATGGTTCCCAAGGAGCAGTTCACCTTGATGTAGATGTACAGGCGCTAGACGTAGATTTTTATGTCTTTACGGGCCATAAACTGTACGGCCCTACAGGAATTGGCGTTCTTTACGCAAAAAAACCCTGGCTTGAAGAGCTTCCTCCTTATAGCGGCGGAGGGGAAATGATTAACACTGTTACCCGCGATCAGGTGACCTATGCGATGCCGCCCCAACGATTTGAGGCTGGCACGCCGCCAGTCGCTCAAGCTGTAGGATTAGCTGCAGCAATCAAATATTTGGATTCTATTGGCCGCGAAGCAATTAGACAGCATGAAAAGCAGCTTACACAATATGCATCGAGCAAGCTTTCTGAGATGAAGCATGTAAAAATTTATGGCAATGCCCCTGATAAGGGTCCCATTATATCCTTTAATTTAAATGACGCGCATGCCCATGATGTTGCGACGATCATTGATCATTATGGGATTGCCGTACGAGCCGGAGCTCACTGCGCCATGCCATTGATGTCCATGTTAGGCGCGAGTTCAACATGCCGCGCGTCATTTGGGCTTTATAATACTTTTGAGGAAATTGATGATTTCGTTGAAGGGCTCGCTAAGGCACAAAGCCTGTTCTCATGAGGGGATTACCATATGACAGATAAAGCTCTTGATACGAGTTTTGTCGCTCAAAGCGCAGGTGAGACTCAAAGAATAGCTGGTAACCATCCTCTTCATGACGATGTTATCATGGCGTTAAAAACTGTTTATGATCCGGAAATTCCTGCAGATATCTATGAGCTTGGACTTATTTATCGGGTAGATATTAACGATGATGGCCTTGCTGACATTGATATGACGCTGACAGCGCCCGGCTGTCCTGTGGCGGGGGAAATGCCCATTTGGGTAAAAAACGCCGTTAGCGCTGTGCCTGGTATTTTAGATGTGCAAGTGAATATGGTTTTTGATCCCCCCTGGGATCAAAGCCGAATGTCAGATGAAGCGCGTGTTGCTTTAGATATGTGGTAATTCTGTTTACTGATAATTTGCGATAATCTCTAGCGTCGAGTTTTTTCATGGCAATTGGATCATCTTCAGCTGTTTTAACTATAAGCTCTGCGGCAATCGAGCGGTTGCGTGAAGTTCTAGCAAGCGCCAACACAGGGGAGGGACTGCGTGTTGCTGTTGAAAAAGGCGGCTGCGCAGGCATGTCGTATAAAATGGCTCTAGCAGAGCCCCAGCAGGGAGACGAGATTATAGATACGGAAGGTGGGCGCGTTATTATTGATGCAAAGGCCATTCTCTATTTGATTGGGTCAATACTAGACGTAAAAACAACCCAGTTCTCGTCTACATTTGTTTTTGAAAATCCCAACCAAACTTCTGCTTGCGGTTGCGGAGAGAGTGTTGAACTTAAGCCGGCTGCGCCGCTGCATTCCTGATCCCTGACCGGGTGCCAGTGACGCCATACTCGAAGATAATATACTCTAACTTAGTATTTTTTTAGTGCTTTTCTTATCAAACTGCGAAGAAGAAATGGAGATAAAGGTAGCCTCTAGGCTGATGTTTTAGCCTAGTCAAAAAAAAGAAAACGCAGCCGTCCATTTGTTTCAATGAGGCTTATAATTTATTCAATTGCCTTGCGGTGCCTCACTTCAAATAATAAATCATAAGTCATTGAATATATTGTTGTATAACCTATAACAGCGACTGGCTTGAGTGAAAAGAATCGCTTATAGAATTAGATCTCTTTCTCCATCCATTTGAGTGGCGGGATCTTGGCTGACAACGACTTAAACACCGAGGGTTCAGGTAAATCTGAACAGGATATCCGACCGGTTTCGATCGCAGATGAAATGAAGCGATCCTATCTGGATTACGCAATGAGCGTAATCGTTAGTCGTGCACTGCCTGACGTCAGAGATGGATTAAAGCCGGTTCATAGGCGCATCATGTTCTCAATGAATGAGAACGGACATACGCCGGATAAGTCATATGTTAAATCTGCGCGTATTGTTGGTGATGTAATGGGTAGATATCACCCACATGGCGATGCGGCGATTTATGACGCCCTTGTGCGAATGGCCCAGCCTTTTTCTATGCGGCTCATGCTCGTCGATGGCCAGGGTAATTTTGGCTCTGTCGATAATGATCCGCCTGCGGCGATGCGCTATACCGAGTCTAGATTAGCTAAGCCGGCTCTAGCTTTGCTTGAGGACATCGATGAAGGAACGGTTGATTTCCAACCAAATTATGATGGCAAGGAACATGAGCCTGCCGTTCTGCCGGCGCGTTTCCCCAATCTTCTAGTAAATGGCGCAGGCGGCATCGCTGTCGGCATGGCGACCAATATTCCACCTCATAATTTGGGCGAGATTATTGATGGTGCTATAGCGCTAATAGACAGGCCAGATCTTACAATCTCCGAATTAATGGAAATCATACCTGGTCCTGATTTTCCAACAGCAGCGACAATTTTAGGAAGAGGCGGAATAAAGAGCGCTTATGCAACAGGGCGCGGCTCTGTAATTATGCGCGCTAAAGGCGAAATCGAGACGCTGCGAAAAGATAGAGAAGCGATTATTTTTACTGAAATTCCATACCAAGTTAACAAAGCGGCATTAATTGAGCGCATCGCTGAATTGGTTAGAGAAAAAAAGATTGAGGGCATATCTGATCTGCGAGATGAGTCAGATCGTGATGGCATGAGAATAGTCATTGAGTTGAAACGAGAAGCTGTTGCTGAAGTTGTTATGAACCAGTTGTGGCGACACACATCATTACAATCAAGTTTTTCAGTAAATATGATTGCATTAAATGGCGGTCGCCCCGAGCTATTAACACTTTCAGACGTGTTGAAAGCTTTTATAGATTTCAGAGAAACTGTTGTCACGCGACGAACAAAATATCGATTAGTCAAAGCAAGAGACAATGCCCATCTTCAAGTAGGTTTAGCAATAGCTGTCGCCAATATTGATGAAGTCATTAAGCTGATCCGCACATCTGCCGATGCCGCAACAGCAAGAGAATCTCTGATGATCCGGGATTGGTCAGCAAAAGATATGGCGCCCTTAGTAGAACTCATCGCCGATCCGCGTCATAAACTATCCACTACAGGCACAATAAAATTATCTGAAGCCCAAGCGCGAGCAATACTAGATTTAAGACTCCAGCGCTTAACTGCGCTAGGTCGTGAAGAAATTGCGGAAGCTTTAAATAAACTCGCAGTAGAAATTGCTGACTATTTAGACATACTTGGTTCGCGCGAACGTTTGTTTAAAATTATCAAAGATGAAATGCTGGCAGTTAAAGAACTCTACGCCACGCCCAGACGCACAGAAATTGTCGAAGCCGATGGCGATGTTGACGATGAAGATCTGATCGCTCGCGAAGATATGGTCGTAACTGTATCCCACGCCGGCTATATCAAACGCGTGCCTCTTTCCACTTATCGCGCACAACGTCGTGGTGGTAAGGGACGGTCAGGCATGCAGACAAAGGACGAAGATTTTGTTCACCGTATTTTTGTCGCAAATACGCACACGCCGGTCTTGTTTTTCTCCTCATTTGGTAAAGCCTACAAAGAGAAGGTGTGGCGATTGCCGTTAGCTGCGCCCCAAGCGCGAGGAAAGGCGCTCGTTAATATGTTGCCACTCGATCCTGGAGAGCGCATCACAACGATTATGCCATTGCCCGAGGATGAGGCGAGTTGGGCGACGCTTGATGTCATATTCGCGACTACTGGCGGTACTATACGACGCAATAAGCTCTCTGACTTTGTTGACGTTAGGCGCAATGGTCTAATTGCTATGAAGCTTGATGATGGTGAAGCCATTGTCGATGTGGCCACAGCAACAGAGAGAGATGATATTCTCCTCACAACTAAAGATGGACAGTGTATTCGTTTTGCTGCGCCAGAAGTGCGCGTATTTCAGGGTCGCACCTCAATGGGCGTGCGTGGTATCGCATTAGCAGAAAATGACAAAGTTATTGCCTTATCTATCCTTACGCATTTTGATGCAACAAGTGATGAAAGAATTGCATACCTTCGGCGTGCTAATGCACTGAGAAGACGTATGGGTGAAGATGTTTCAACTGATCTTGGAGCTGAAGGCGACGAGAACGTTTCAGATGTAGAGCTGACAGATGAACGTTTCGCTGCAATGCAAGTGGCGGAGCAAATTATTCTTACTGTTTCAGAAAACGGTTATGGTAAACGTACGTCTTCATATGAATATCGGACGACTGGTCGTGGAGGCAAAGGGATTGTCGCCATGGCGGTCAATCCCCGGAATGGTAAATTAATAGCTGCTTTTCCTGTCTTACAAGATGATGAGATTATGCTCGTTACTGATGGCGGTCAGCTAATTCGTTGTCCAGTCGGTGGGATCCGTATAGCCGGTCGCGGCACTCAGGGCGTCATTGTGTTTAATACAGCGGAGGATGAGCGTGTTGTGTCTGTCGAACATATTGGCGATGTTGGCGCGCAAGTGGACGAGGAGTGAATTAGCTTTCCTGATATGATATTTCAAGGTGCGGATATGATGCTTTTTTTATACAATCAAATAAAGTAAGCTGTTTCTATGTTAAAAATAGCTATATATTCAGGAACCTTTGATCCGTTAACAAACGGCCATTTACACATTATAAAAACAGCTGCAGAGCTATTTGATAAAATTATTGTCGCAATTGGCGTGAACCCTAGCAAAATACCTTTATTAAGTTTAAAAGATCGTCAAGATGTTTTAGAAAAAGTTTGCAAAAGAATTTCTTGCCAAAAAATTGAAATAATTTCTTTTGAAGGTCTCGTTGTTGATATTGCACTCTCTTATGATGCTAAATTTATTATACGAGGCCTGCGCGACGATGGCGACTTCAATTATGAAATGCAAATGGCGGGGATGAATTCAACTCTTGCCCCAGAAATCCAGACAATATTCATACCCTCAGCAAGTAATATACGCCACATCAATTCAACACTTGTCCGACAAATTGCAAAATTAGACGGCGATGTCAGCTCATTTGTTCCGAAAGAAACAGATGATCTATTGCAGTATAAATTAAAAACAACAGTCTGAAATTATAATGGGAGGTAATATGAAAAATATTGGATATAGACTATCAATACTAATCGCCTTCTTAATGTTGATGAGCTTTTACTCCACAGCTTATGCAGAAGACGCGCATACACTCTATCTAGATACAAAAGACGGTAGAATAACAATTCAGCTTCGCCCCGATCTTGCCCCAAAACACGTTGAGCGTATTGAGAAACTAGCGAAAGAACACTTTTATGATGGGATTGTTTTTCATCGCGTCATCGATGGTTTTATGGCCCAAGCTGGAGATCCAACAGGAACGGGACTTAGTGGATCGCGTTATCTTGATCTAAAAGCAGAATTTACAGATACCCCCTTTAAGAGAGGGTCTCTTGGAATGGCTAGAGATCCCAGTGATAAGGATTCTGCTAATTCTCAATTTTTTATATGTCTAGCCGATCAGCCGCAACTAAATGGTAAATATACAAATTTTGGCGAAGTCGTTAGTGGAATGGATCTAGTTGATAAGATTAAAAAAGGGTCTAAATCTGAAAATGGCAAAGTCACGGATCCTGATAAAATTATAAAACTAAGAGTAGCGGGCGATAATAGCTGAAATTTCTCAGCCTATCATCACACCAATAAAATCATGGTTTTTTGCTGATTGGAGTTAATATGATAAGTGAGATGAATACATTAACTTTGGAGACTACACAGGGCTCTGTTGTTATAAAATTAAAGCCAGAGCTTGCGCCAAACCATGTCGCCCATATCAAAAAACTCGTAAGTGAAGGCTTTTATGACGGAATAGTCTTTCACCGAGTTATAGATGGGTTTATGGCTCAAACAGGGTGTCCTCTTGGCACAGGAACGGGTGGATCAAAGTATCCAAATCTCACGCAAGAATTTAATGATGCACCGCATGTTAGAGGGACATGTTCTATGGCGCGCGCCTCGCATCCAGACACAGCTAATTCACAGTTCTTTATATGCTTTAAAGAATCTCGTTTTCTAGACCGTCAGTATACAGTCTGGGGCGAGGTGACTTCGGGTATGGAGAACGTAGATAAACTGAAACGAGGGGAACCTGTGCGTGATCCAGATAAAATCCTCAAGGCTACACTTAACTAGTAGTAAAGGCGCCTCTAAGAATGGCCAGCTTTCTGGCCGTTTTTTATATAGATAAATAGTAATGCTCGTTGATCAGTTTAATTTTGATCTTCCTGAAGATCGAATTGCGTTAAGACCTATGCGGCCGCGCGATGCGGCGCGCATGCTTATTGTCTCGCCAAATAATCAATTTTTGGATAAACAAGTATCAGATCTTCCATTTATGCTTCGTCCTGGTGACGCTCTCGTTATCAATAATACCAAAGTTATACATGCAAGATTGAAAGGTGAAAGATTCCGAAACGGCGTTAAAGCTGCCATTGAAGCAACACTTATAGAAAAATTAAACGAGCAGAGCTGGATAGCTTTAATAAAACCGGCAAAAAAACTTCAAGTTGGAGATATTGTCAAATTCTATTCAGATCGTATCTCTATTGAAGCAAAAGTGGAAAATAAAGAAGATGGCGGTCAGGTGACGCTTATATTCGACCATACATCGAATGATCTTGATAAAATCATTGAACTAATTGGTGCGCCACCGCTTCCACCATATATAGCCGGAAAAAGACCAGCAGATAAGCAAGACGAGTTAGATTATCAAACTTATTTTGCTTCAAAACCTGGAGCTATTGCGGCGCCAACAGCCGGTCTTCACTTTACAAAAGAACTTATAAATAAATTATTGCAATCGGATATAAAAATATTCTCAATAACACTTCATGTAGGAGCCGGAACATTTGTACCAGTTAAGGTGGAGGACACGAAAGATCATATTATGCAGAGGGAATTTGCATATATTGATAAAGAAACAGCTAATCAACTTAATAGAGTTAAAAATGATGGCGGTAGAATTGTCGCAGTAGGCACTACTGCTTTGAGAGTTCTCGAGAGCGCTAGTAATGAAAACGGGTACATAAGCTCATATAGTGATTTTACAGATATATTTATAACGCCAGGCTATAAATTTAAATTTACTGATCTACTACTAACAAATTTCCATTTGCCTAAATCTACACTTTTTATGCTTGTAAGCGCTTTTTCTGGATTATCAACTATGCACCTAGCTTATAGCTATGCCATAAAAAATAAATATAGATTTTATTCATATGGTGATGCCTGTTTGTTAACTCGAGAGCAAATATGAATGAATGAATATATTTATTATCGATTAATTGCTCAGTGGTGTGAGGATCCTCATGTAGCTATTTTCACAATGGATTTACAAATAATTGATAATTTAATTTCCTCCAATTGGGATATTTTTGGCTCATTTGATCTTGATGGCGTAAATATGCGCCCCTTTGTTTTAAGAAAAAATGGCCAAATAGATTTTGGCTCTTTAGAGCCTATTAAATGGACCACAAATTTAAGGAGTATCAAGCTCGTGATTGGTAATATTTTTTATATATCTTTTAATGATCAGGATTCAGGGACATATAAAATCGTTAAAATTGCCGCGCTAGGACAAAAGAGAAGTCGTCCAAATGTCCCTTAAATTTACGGTTCAATCCACAGATAAAAATGCCCGCACCGGCATAATTACAACGAGCCGAGGAGTGATAAAAACACCTGTATTTATGCCTGTTGGGACGGCCGCAACCGTAAAGGCGATGGTTTTGGATGATGTTCGTTTAGCTGGAGCGGATATCATCCTTGGTAATGTCTATCATCTTATGTTGCGGCCCGGCGCAGAACGAATAGCCCGACTAGGCGGATTACATAAATTCATGAATTGGCCATACCCAATTTTAACAGACTCGGGTGGGTTTCAAGTTATGTCGCTTTCTAAATTGAGAAAATTGTCAGAAGAAGGAGTAGTTTTCCAATCCCATATTGATGGATCAAAACATTTATTGTCGCCTGAAAGATCCCTAGAAATTCAGGATTTGTTGGGTTCAGATATTCAAATGCAATTTGATGAATGTATTAAACTACCATGCTCTGATGATGAGGCGTCTCGGGCAATGAATTTATCGTTGCGATGGGCAGCCCGATCGCGAGAAGCGTTCCACAATGTTGATGGGCGAGGAATTTTCGGAATTGTTCAAGGCGGATCGAATAAAGAATTGCGACATCAAAGCGCAAAATTTTTAGCGGAAATGGATTTTGATGGACTAGCCGTGGGCGGATTAGCAGTAGGTGAACCCCAGCAGATTATGTTAGAAATGCTAGAGTCAACCCTTCCTCATCTTCCAACAAATAAACCACATTATTTAATGGGTGTGGGTACTCCCGATGATATCATCAAGGCTGTCTGTCGCGGTATAGATATGTTTGATTGTGTCATGCCAACAAGGGCAGGGAGACATGGCTTAGCATATACGCGATATGGCGCAATTAATATAAGAAATGCTAAATATGCAGATGATCCTCGTCCTTTAGACCCTCAATCAGCCTGCGTCGCGACTAATGGCTATTCTCGCGCCTATCTCCATCATTTGGTCAGATCACATGAGATTTTAGGAATGATGTTATTAACACAATCGAATATTGCTTATTATCTCAATTTAATGCAGGGCATTAGAGATGCTATTACTAATAAATCCTTTGAAGAATTTGCCCTAAAAACTACAGAAGATTGGAAAACAGGCGATATTTAAATGATCATTTTTAATTCCTATTTCATGGGTTTTCAATAATCATGATCAAGCATATTAATAATAAAAAAATTAAGTCATTTTTAAAAGAGATTGTAGAATTTAATAATTTCAATAAGAAAACCGTCAAATTTCAAGATGAAGATATAACCTATTTTATCAATGAATATTGGACTTCAAAACAGCGTGCATGTTCAAATTTACACGAAATAAGCTATAGAGCTTGCTTTAAACCCCAACTTCCTGAGTTTTTCATACAAAGATTAACTCACAAAGGACATCGAGTTTATGATCCATTTATGGGAAGAGGAACAACGCCTATACAGTCAGCCTTAATGGGAAGACAAGCTGCAGGTTCAGATATTAATCCACTTTCTTTGCTTTTAACTAGGCCCAGAATTAATCCTCCAAAAATAGAAGAAATTAAATTTAGATTAGATAGTTTGGATTTAGCAGGTAAAACTGCAGCAGAATTGCGTGAGGATCTACTGCCTTTTTTTCATATAAAAACTTTAAATCAAATCTGCTTTTTAAGACAATTTCTTTTAGAGACAACGCCGATTACTGGAAAGGTAGATCCAATTAATGACTGGATCAGAATGGTAGCTGTAAGCAGACTGACAGGGCATTCGCCTGGATTCTTTTCTACATATACATTACCTCCAAATCAGGCAGTATCTATAGAATCACAAATAAAAATAAATAAAAAACGCAATCAAATAGCAGAAGAAAAGGATATAGGTTCTCTCATCTATAAAAAATCAAAATTTCTTCTAAAAAATTATACCCCTATTATTGCAAATAAATCAGATTTGTTTATTTCTGAGGCTTATAATTTAACTCATCTAAAAGATAACTCAATAGATTTAGTTGTTACATCTCCGCCGTTTTTAAACATTGTCAATTATAAGTTAGACAACTGGATGCGTAATTGGTTTGCTGGTGTAAATGAAAATATCAATATATCTCACATAGGTAATTTAAATGAATGGACTCAAATGATCCATATTGTAATTAAAGAACTCGCGCGCGTTATTAAGCCTGGCGGGTTTTTGGCGTTTGAAGTAGGGGAGGTGAAAGGGGGAAAATATAACCTAGAAAAAAATGTTTGGCATTGTATGAATAATCTACCTTTTGACCGCTTATGTATCATTATCAATCAACAGAATTTCACTAAAACAGCAAACTGCTGGGGCATCAGCAATAACGAACGTGGCGTAAATACAAATAGAATTGTTGTTGCCCAAAAAACTTAGCCTGCGCGTAATAACCTTAAGGCATCATCTTTTTCAAACAAATACAGTAAAATTCGCAGGGCTTGACCTCGGTTGCTTAATAAATTTGGATCCTTATTAAGAATAACGTTTGAGTAATCGTGGGCAACAGCAAGCAATCGAGCATGCTCTTTCAAATTTGCCACTATGAAACTAGGTAATCCTGCCTGTTTTGTTCCTAGTATTTCTCCTTCACCGCGTAATCTTAAATCCTCTTCTGCAATTCGAAAACCGTCTTGTGTTTGACGAATCATCATTAATCTAGATTTTGCCATTTCGCCTAACGGCGGTTTATATAACAAGATACAACTGGACTTAATGCTCCCTCGACCTACGCGTCCTCTTAATTGATGTAATTGCGATAGGCCAAATCTTTCTGCATGTTCAATTACGATAATGTTTGCAGTAGGAACGTCAACCCCTACCTCAATAACTGTTGTCGCCACTAGAATTTTGGTTTTACCAAACTTAAATAATTCCATAGCATGATTTTTGTCATCATTTTTCATTTTGCCATGTATCAGTCCAACACTATCGCCAAAAATTGACTGTAAATAACTTAGGCGATCTTGTGCTGCGGATAGATCTAATTCATCATTTTCTTCAACAAGAGGGCATACCCAATAAGCTTGTGAGCCTTTAATGATTGCCCTGCGTAGAGCTTCTATAATTTCATCTAGTCTAGATATTGGTAATGCCCTTGTATCGATATCTGATCGATTTATCGGTTTTTCATCAAGGATTGATATATCCATATCGCCAAAGGTTGTCAGAGCAAGAGTTCTCGGTATTGGCGTAGCGGTCATAACCAAAAGATCTACTGCTTCCCCTTTGTTTGAAAGCAATAATCTTTGTTCAACGCCAAATCTGTGCTGTTCATCGATTATTGCTATTCCTAAGGATTTAAATTCTATTGTATCTTGTAGTATTGCATGTGTGCCAATTATTATATTTATTTGACCTTGGGCCAATTTATCGACAATGTCTTTTCTTTTTGAATTAGACAATTTACCCGTTAACAATTCTATTTTAATTTCTGTATTTTTTAGAATTTTTTTTATATTTTCAAAATGTTGCCTCGCTAAAATTTCTGTTGGAGCCATAAAAGCTGCTTGCTCGCCACCTTCTACTACATAAAGCATGGATAATAGTGAAATAATAGTTTTACCTGAACCAACATCACCTTGTACGAGACGAAGCATTTTATTATTTGACATCAAATCCATTTTAATTTCGTTTAATACATTTTTTTGAGCACTTGTTAAACTATAAGGTAACGTATTAATAATTTTGGCTAAAAGATTATCAGAGATGTTTCTCTTTTCTCGATAAACACGTTTTATTCTTGCTCTTATTAAACCTAATGCTAATTGACCTGCTAGTAATTCATCCAGAGCTAATCGTTGTCGAGACGCATGCTTAGGTGATAGAGCAAAAATATTTTCTGGTCTGTGGACTGACATTATTGCCACATAAAAACTAGGCAGCTTAAAAGATTTCAATACGTTTGGTTCATGCCACTCATCAAAATTTGGTAATTTTTCAAGCGCATAATCTGTAGCTTTAGTAATATATCTTGGAAACAGTCCTTGAGTAAGTCGATAAACAGGCTCTACTTGAGGTAATTTGAGAAACGCCTCTTCATCAAGTATTCGATCTGGATGAACAATTTGAAGATGACGATCGTATATTTCAATTTTTCCAGAAACCCATCGAGTGGACCCAATAGGGAGACTTTTCATAAGCCATTCAGGATTGGCTCGGAAAAATAAAAGATCTAACTCACCACTATCATCTCTTACGATAACTCTTATAGGAGTTGTTTTATTTATTATTTTACTTATTTTATATTCTATCACCACAACTTTTATCACAACAATTTTATCAATAATTGCATCTGCAATTAATACTCGGTGACTCCGATCTATTATATTTATCGGTAAATTAAAAAGTATATCAATAATTCTCGCTTGTGAGATTTGCTGACGAGATGGCGCTAACAATCTATTAATTAAATTCGCCGTTTTCTCACCTATGCCAGGGATTGCGGCAACACGTCCAAATAACGGAGTGAGCAGGTCAGGGCGCATAGGATTTATTTCCTATAATAATTTTTGTTGAGTTATTCTATTTCTATATCATATACCGGCGCATCAATAGCCACCTTATAAGTAAAGTGCCACCACTCGCGGGGATAGTTAGTAAAATTATGCTGACTCAATAAATGACTTAATAATTTTCGATTTTCTGCTACTTTTGTTGTTCTAGTATTTTCTGTCCAAGACTCTTTCCCAAAAAAATCAAAAGGAGTTCCAAAATTTAATCCTTTTATTCCTATATCTACCGCTAATCCTGTTGAATGCATTGATTTTTCGGCTATGTATCCTTGCTCAAAAAGTTTTTTCTTTTCAACATTTGGATAAAATTCTTTTTTTGTTGCCTCATTATTTGTTGCGGCCCAGTTGATAAATGACAAAACAGCGCGCTGTGGGCGATAGCAATCAAAAACTACTAAATTTAAACCAAGAACTTGTGCATCGATTTGAGCTTTTTTCAGTGCTTGGGCAACTTCTGTTCTCAACCAGCATTCTGGTGACTTATAGCCTGGCACGGTATGTCCAGTAAAATTATGTGATCCATAATAGCGAATATCTTCTTTAATATCAGGCGCTATATCTTTCAATTTTGAAAAACCAGCCGGCAATTCAGAGCTTGTTGCTGAGGAACTAATACAAAAAGCTAAAATTATGAATATATACTTATTCAATCTAATCATCAGAACGGGTTTCCAGCTTAGGAAGGCTACTCTCAGATTCTTAGTTTTTAGCCCCGCCATGATTTGCTGACCATTGTACTGGATCTGAAATAAATGCCTCTATTTCGTTTAATTCCTGCTTGCTAAAATATTGATTTTTTGTAGCAATATTTAAAACATCCCGCCAGGTTGCTAGATAATATAAATTTATATTTTGAGATTCTAAGTCCTCTCTTGCTCCAGAAAATATATCATAAAAAAAGTAGACAAACACATCATTACATTGCTGTCCTGAATCTCTGATTGCTTGCACAAAATCTTTCTTAGAACCACCATCAGTAGCTAAATCTTCGACTAACAATACTTTAGCATTTTCTTGTAATAGCCCTTCGATACACGCATTACGGCCAAAACCTTTTGGTTTTTTTCTTACATATTGCATCGGTAAATGCATTTCGTCGGCAAGCCAGGCTGCGAAAGGTATTCCAGCAGTTTCGCCGCCGGCTATCACATCTAGACTTTCATAGCCAATATGGGTTTGAATTTTAACAACTGCAAAATGATTTAATTTTTTTCTTAACCTCGGAAAAGAGATTATTTTTCTCATATCAATATATACGGGAGACGCCCACCCAGCTGTTGTTTTGAATGGCGTTGTTGTATTAACAAGAATAGCTTCAACTTCAATTAAAGCTTTTGCAGTCTCTTGTGCAGCAAAACGATCATCATTTGACATAATCTTTATACCCTTATCCTTATAAATAGTCTCATATTATGTTCTAACAAAGTCATCTTATTCGTGTTAGCTTGATTGCTGTGATCTCGCTTATTAGAATATTTTCTAACATATGCATTGATGTGCGGAGAATAAGAATATGCCAATCCGTCTCCTAAAAATTATTATAACAGCCTCGGTAGGAATACTTGTATTTATTGTTGGACTAAATAATATCCTAGATTACTCCACGAATTTCGATTTTGTAAAACATATCCTCTCTATGGATATGTATCCAGAGGGTCCGTTTCAGTCCAGAGCTGTTTTAAGCGCCTCTCTCCATCATTTATGCTATATGTTTATTATTTTTGTAGAATGCGCTGGATCCGGTTTGACGCTTTATGGAGCAAAACGCCTATGGAACGCCCGGCATTTAGTTAGCAAAAGTTTTAATCAATCCAAAAGCCAGGCTCTCCTGGGCATGGGGAGTCTTTTTACCCTATACTTACTAGGGTTCATGGCGATTGGCGGAGAGTGGTTTCAAATGTGGCGAGACGGCATCTATAATGCTCAAGAGCCAGTATTTAGGTTCATTGTCTGCATTGGTATTGCTATCTTGATTGTTAACCAACCAGATGAATAGAGGACCGGCTCAATTTGTCGCGTATCGGGTTAGTGGTGCCCCTGGCCGGAGTCGAACCAGCACTCCTTGCGGAACTCGATTTTGAGTCGAGCGCGTCTACCAATTCCGCCACAGGGGCTCCTTTATGCAGAAGCCACTGGCAACCGCTGAGCGCTGCGGATTTTAGTCGGGCAGAGCACGCCGTCAACCCATTAGGTCTGTTTAAATTTTAACTAACAAGACTTATGCTCATTTTTAGTCGTTTACCATCATGCCGTCATCTCGAGCAAAAGAGCTATAATGAAGAAATTATACGATTGGACCATGTCACTTGCCGCCAGCCCGCATGCTACTTGGGCGCTTGGTGCCATTGCTTTTGCAGAGAGCTCTTTCTTTCCGGTCCCTCCGGACGTCATTCTTGTTCCAATGACCCTGGCGCAACCAAAAAAGGCTTGGGCTTATGCGTCGATTTGCACCATCGCCTCTGTAGCAGGCGGCGCTTTAGGCTATGCCATTGGTGCCTTATTTTTTGATACCATCGGTCAGTGGTTAGTATCCCTATATGGATATGGTGCTAAAATAGAGAGTCTGCGTCAGTTTTATGCTGAATGGGGCGCGCTTTTTATTTTGGTTAAGGGCTTCACACCCATCCCTTATAAATTAGTTACGATTGTCTCGGGCTTATTGGCTTATAATTTTCCTCTATTTATTTGCTTATCCATCATTACGAGAGGAGCAAGATTTTTCATACTCACAGCTGCTATTAATCACTTTGGCGATACAATACGTGAAAAACTTGAAAGTCATTTTGGGCTTTTCATTGGAGTAATGATTCTAATTGTTGTAGCTGGCTTTGCCCTAGCTGCTAAAATGTTTTGAGAAGATAGTGAAAGTGCTTAAAAATTCATATGTAGTGGGCTTGTCAATTTTTTTGATAAGTTCGGGTGTTATACTTACAGCATGGTTTTATGAATCATTGGGCTATCTTCCATGTGAATTATGCTACAAAGAGCGTATAGTCTACTACTCTGTTTTTGTAATAATTCCTCTTAGCTGTATTTTTATCTCTAAAAATAATTATAAGATATCAGCTTATCTACTCTATTTTTTAGCTATTCTTTTTATTATTAATAGCTTTCTATCAATTTACCATACCGGCGTAGAATTAAAGTATTTTACAGGCCCATCGGACTGCTCAGGGGCGCTAAACAATTCCTCAGATTTTGAAAGCTTTTATAATCAGTTACAAACTGTAAAAGTTGTACGTTGCGATCAACCTAATTTATGGATTTTTGGTCTTACGCTTGCTAATTGGAATATAATTCTATCATTTATTTTGTCCATTATCACATTAAAATCAGCTAATACTTTACGTATTGGTCATACGAATTCTAGCCCTTAATTTTTCTGTTTCGCTTTTTAGCTGACCGCAAGCTGCATAAATATCTCTACCTCGAGGGGTTCTTACTGGACTTGCATATCCAGCATTAAAAACAATATCAGAAAATTGCTCTATTGTTGACCAATCTGAACACTCATAAGGAGCAGATGGCCAGGGATTAAAGGGTATAAGATTGATTTTAGCAGGTATACCCTTTAACAATCGCACAAGTTCACGCGCATCCTCAGGTTTATCATTAATATTTTTTAACATTACATATTCAAAAGTAATGCGTCTAGCATTGCTGACGCCAGGATAATTTTGACACGCGAATAATAGATCTTTTATTGGATATTTTTTATTCAGAGGTATCAATTTATTTCTTAGCTCATCATTAACCGCGTGAAGAGAAATAGCGAGCATAGGACTACATTGTTCACCTAATTTTTCTATTTCTGGTACTACTCCTGAAGTAGAAACTGTAATGCGTCTTTTGGATAAGGATAATCCTTCGCCATCCGCCATTATGTCTACTGCTTCGGATACATTGTTTAAATTATAAAGCGGTTCTCCCATACCCATAAATACAACATTAGAAATGGCTCTAACGCCTTCACCACTCGGAACCATGCCATTGTCAGGTCGCACGCCTTCAGGAAAATCGCCTAATCTATGCCTTGCAACAAGTAGTTGCCCAACGATTTCTGATGTAGATAAGTTTCTAACGAGCTTTTGTGTGCCTGTATGACAGAAACTACAGGTTAAAGTACAGCCGACTTGCGATGAGACGCACAAGGTGCCTCTATCGCTTTCAGGGATATAAACACACTCAATTTCAGCCCCCTTATCTTGATCGTTGGTAGGCGGCAATCTTAGTAGCCACTTGCGTGTCCCGTCTGTCGATACTTGTTCTTCTACAATCTCTGGTAATCTTAAATTATAAGCCTCACTTAAAGACTGTCGTAATGTTTTTGATATATTCAGCATTTGGTCAAAATCAGTGACGCCTCGATAATAAATCCAGTGCCATAATTGATTAACGCGCATTCTGATCTCGCGCTCAGCTATCCCGTGCTGTAATAATGCAGACGCGATTTCACGTCGTGATAGACCGGCCAATGAAGCTTTATTCGACAAAGAAGCGGGTAGGAGAGATGCGTTTATCATTAAGTCCCTTGGTATATTTTGTAATCGCTTTCGATTTTAACAAAATATTGTGGCGGTCGCTATCATCTGAAAAAAGTAAAACACTATAAAAATCAATGACTCATAAAATTATTCTCATCACAATTGGCTCTCTTGGGGACCTAAACCCTTTCATAGCTTTGGCGCATGCACTCTCTGAGGAAGGTTATAAGCCAATAATAGCAACGAGTGCAGTTTACAAAGAATATATCATATCAGAGAATATCGAATTTTTTCCCATCAAACCTGATATCACAGATTTAAAAGAGCGCTTAGGATTAGAGCTACCTGACATAGCACGTTATATGGAAAAGGATGATCGTTTCTTATTTGAAAAAATAATTTTTCCTTATGTAAATGACACCTACGAAGATCTTCTACCAATCTGTAGAGATGTCGTTGCGATCGTATCACATAGTATCACTTTTTCTGCTCGCCCGGTCGCCGAAAAACTACAAAAAACCTCTTTTACAGTTCTACTATCGCCCTTAATGATCTATTCGCCTCTAGACCCTCCAAAAGGCTCAATTATACCCTTTATTAAAGATCCCAGCTGGGACATTAGTATTGGTTATAATCGACTTCTCATTAGTCTTCTTGGAATTTTAGCGACACTGTGGGCGCAGCCTTTAAGAAAATTAAGACAGGACAAAGCCCTATCAAAATTGTCGGGTTTAGATCTGTTACTTGGTGATAAAACTTTTAGTCACCACATTGCATTATTTAGCCCATCTTTGGTTTTGAATTCAGCTAAAAAAAATAACAAAATATTTTATGCTGGTCATAGCTTTTATGATAAATATCTCCAAAGCAACCAGCTCCCAGTTGAATTAGATCAATTCATTCAATGCGGCGATCCCCCAATTATCTTTACACTTGGTAGTTTTGTAACTCATGGAGCGTTATTATATTATAAATTATTTGCGCTGGCAGCTGCAAAATTGAATCGTCGCGCTATATTACTTGTCAATGAAACTGATACAGAAGCTTTAAAAACTGAATGCTTAGAAAATGTCTTCATTAGCTCCTATATCAGACATTCATTGATATTCCCAAAATGCAGTCTTATCGTTCACCATGGCGGAATTGGCACGACAGGCCAAGCTTTAAAAGTAGGAATTCCGCAGCTTGTTATCCCATTTCTTGGGGATCAATTTGATAATGCTGAACGATTATGTAGATTAGGGGTAGCGCTTAAAATTCCGGTAAAAAATATTAATGTAAATATTGTTATTCAAAAAATCCATATAATTTTGAATGATCCTTCTTATCTGAAAATGGCTCAAGATTTATCTAAAGCGCTAGATGATGAAAATGGGGCACAAAATGCAGCGCGTTATATATCCCAGAAACTCAAGGATGAATTGGATAACTGAGCATGCAAAATAGATTTTTATTGTTTATACTTTTTTTAACCGCTTATACTCCTTTATGCTCTGCTCAAGATATTTTTCTAAGAAGAGGCGCTAGTAAAATTATTAATTTAGAAGAAAATCCATCAACTGGCTACCGATGGATAATCACACCAACAGTAGAGTCAAAACACACTGTTATCAGAATAAATGATTTGGGTTTCACGCCAAAACATAAAATGCCAGGCAGTCCCGGAGTGCATAAATGGCGTTTAATAGCACAAGAAAAGGGGCGATTAATTCTACATTTTGAATATAAACGCGTTTGGGAAACAGAAGTTATTAAGGACCTAAATATAGATATTGTAGTTGATTGAATAATGACGAGTTTTTATTTTTCTAATCTATTAATTGATTTTTCAAGAGAAAACTGACCAGACCCTGGCTTTGCAGGTTGTTGTTGGCTTACGTGAGGGGCCCAGCCTGCCAGCCACATAATTTCAAAACTTGCTCGAATCCGACCATCTTGATCAGAAAATCTTTCTGCATAGATCTCTGAAGCGCGTAGAATAACATCACGCCTCATAGGTTTACGGGACCTTCTTGATAATATATTCCCAGCGCCCATTTTCTTTAGATCTAACATTAAATCTACTAATGAGTTGTAGCGTATTGAAAAGCTATCAACATCCGTCACGGGCAATGCGAATCCTGCGCGCTGGAGTAAATGACCTAGGTCTTTAATTTCTACAAAAGGGGATACTCTGGGACTGACCCCGCCGGTGATTTCTTCTTCAGCCTGGGCAAAAACAGTTCTCAGTTCAATCAGACTTAAGCCTCCAATTAAGCAAGCAATAAAAAAACCATCTGGAGCAAGTAAGTGTCTGATTTGTTGGAGAGCTCCTGGCAGGTCATTTATCCATTGCAATGATAAACCACTAACAATCAGATCAAAGCTGCCCTCTCTAAAGGGAAGCTTTTCTTCATCTGCGATTACATTGCCGCTTATAAGATTTGCAGTAAGGGGTTTACTGCGACCAGATGCGCATACTGCAGCAGAATAATCGGTCATTAATAAACTGAGATCCAGAGATCTCTCAAAGGGACGTTTTATAATCAGCAATCTATCGGTTAGATCTTCTGCTGTTCTTAATTGTAAAAAATCACAGATATCTTGATTTTGAAGTCTTTGTAATCGTGCTCTTAGTAATTGGCGATCAAATATAATAGGCGTGCTAGAGTCTGTTCTCATGAATTTGCAACCTCTAACAATGATAATAATGACGTTCTAACGTATATGCTATTTTATAAATCTCAGCGCTTAACTTCAGGCTGATAAGAGGAACGGTGCTGATGAGAGAGGTATTAACAGCTAGACCCAAGCGCCAATAGTTAGTCTCAAAGAATCACTTTGGTGGTAAATTTTTCCTTAATTTACGTTTCATTACTCTATAGCTGTGGAAGAATCAGGGATATGCCATAGACCTATACCAACGAATCCAACAATGTTTGTTTTAGTTTGATAGACGTCTCGTCGCAGTGACGTCATGTAGTTCCAGCATTTGAGTCAATACTGATCCGAAGCGATTCGTCTGGTAGGCGACAAAGTTAGTTTAAAGCCTTTAAGGTTATTGGCTTAGATTTTCTTGTTATGCTGGAATACATGATGCGTCTTTTGTAATGAAACTTGTTACAGCGTCCATCTTAAGACACCAAAACAAGGTTGGCTTATGCTAATCGCATCAGAAAAATCTATAGAGCGCTCAGAACATCCTGTGGATGTCGTGGAGCAATTAGCTGCATCAAATGATTGGTCGTTTGATCGTGACGATGAAGATGAAATCTCAATTATTGTTGCTGGAGCCTGGACGGAATATCACATTGCCTTCACTTGGCTGCCTGATTTAGAAACCTTGCATGTCAGTTGTGCTTTTGATGTTAAAGCTCCAGAGCTTCGTCGAACAGAAGTCACGCGGCTTATAGGGGCGATCAATGAACAAATGTGGATCGGCCACTTCGATTTCTGGCCTGATCAGAGTGTTGTTATGCATCGTCATGGTCTCCTGTTATCGGGTGGAGCACACCCCTCTGCGCCCCAATGCGCGGCTTTATTAGATAATGCGCTTCGCGCCTGCGAACGCCACTATCAGGCATTTCAATTCGTCTTATGGGCGGGCAAATCTGCCAAAGAAGCCTTAGAAGCGGTTAATTTTGATACTTTAGGCGAGGCCTAACTCTTGGGCCGTCTGCATGAAAGACGCTTAGCCCTCATCGGGGCAGGTAATATGGGCTTTGCCTTATTGGAAGGTTGGGCTGGGCAAGGTCTGCAGGGCGACGCGGTAACCATCATCGAGCCCAATCCGTCCACACAACTTATAGCCTTGTGCCAAAACACGGGCTTCGAATTATACGCAGAGCCAAAGGCTTGCATCCCCAGTGACGCCGTTGTTCTGGCAATAAAACCCCAAATGCTTGATGAGAGCGTGAATGCTGCGGGTTATTTTCTTCATTCTGGCGCTTTGTTGATTTCAATTTTGGCAGGAAAAAGCATCAAAGATCTGTCAGCTCGGTTTCCTCAGATTTCCTCAGTCGTGCGGGCAATGCCCAATACGCCTGCGGCCGTTGGTAGAGGAATGACAGGTATATACGCAAGTGACGCGACAAGCGCCAAACAGCGCGATTTGACGGAAAGTCTCCTCAAGCCGATTAGTCAGGTAGAGTGGTTATCTGAAGAAAAACAGATCGATATGCTCACTGCCATTTCAGGCTCCGGACCCGCTTATGTCTTTTATTTGGTTGAAACCTTAGCTTCTGCTGGCGTCAAACTTGGCTTGTCAGCTGCTCTCTCTCAAAAGCTGGCGCGAGCAACGATTGAGGGGGCAGGGGAGCTTTTACATCAAATGCCGGACGTCACTGCAGAGGACCTTCGAAAACGAGTGACATCTCCAGGGGGCACGACAGCTGCGGCATTAGCCATATTGATGAAAGATGATGGTCTGGCTGCCATTTTAGAGCAAGCCGTTGAAGCGGCTAGACACCGCGCGGAAGAACTCGCTGGTTAAAAAATCCAAGATCGATAGGTGACTTTGCTGTTAGAATTACGCAAATTGTATTCTTGAATTATACACTTCGGAGAACGAGCATGAGTAGCCCACGCGAAAGAGTTGTCGATGCGGCGCTCGTTTTGGCCACACGCCGAGACTATGGCGATGTAACGCTTAGCGATATTGCGCATGAAGCTAATATCTCGCTCGCTGAACTAAGAGAGCTCTTTCCCTCCAAAGGGGCCATTATTGGCGGATTCTTGCGTCGAATAGATCAACAAATTCTTCAAGATCAGAATGGAACGCATTTCACCGAACCCATGAGGGAGAGGCTTTATGAAGTTTTAAAGCGCAGGTTGAGAGCTCTTGAACCCTATCGAGAATCTATCAAGAGCATTAGAAATTGGGTGAGCAGAGATCCCTTGACGCAAACAGCGCTTAATCGAGAAGTAATTAACTCCATGCGCTTTATGTTGGAAGCAGCTGATATAGAAAGTGATGGAACGCTCGGAGCAGTAAAATTACAAGGCTTAGTATTTGTCTGGTGGCGCGTCATAAATGCATGGCTTGAAAGCGATTTAGATGAAGCATTGAGTCAACTAAATCTCAATTTATCAAGAGGCGAGCAATTTTTAACTCAAGCTGAGCATGCCATAAGTATAGTACAGCCTGCACGAGATTTTTTTGAAAAAATTATGAACTTTAAAGACAAATCATATCACAATCATGATGATTTCCCGCATTCGAAATCATAATTTCGTTATAAGGGCAGAGTAACGGTTGCCCGAAGACCGCCTAGAGGACTTCTATCTAAGTCGATATCTCCTCCGTGCGCACGAGCAATATCTCGAGCAATAGCCAAGCCAAGTCCTGAATTTGCCGTATCTTGATTTCTGGATTCATCGAGTCTGTAAAATGGTCTAAACGCATCCTCACGTCTTTCTAGAGGAATGCCTGGCCCATCATCATCAATATGAATTATCATAGAATCGCCGGTATTTTTTGAAGAGAACTCGAGCTTTTCTCCATAACGCTGCGCATTCCCAACAAGATTAGCTAAAAGCCTTTTCATGGATGCAGGACGTGAGACAATTACTGGATCGCCGTCAATATTGAATGATGCCACTAAACCGCGGCGTTCTGTATCAGCTTTTAGCTCTTCAAATATCATACTGATATCTGTCGCTGCAGACGCCTCGCCGCCATCGCCTCTTGCAAAGGCTAAATAGGCCTCTACAATACGCTCCATCTCATCAACATCTTTTCTCATTTCAACGGATTCACTTGATTCAGTGATAAGCGCAAGTGAAAGCTTAAAGCGTGTAATAATCGTTCTTAGATCATGCGATACGCCATTTAGCATCGTGGTTCTTTGTTCTATAGCCCGCTCAACACGGCGCTTCATCTCTAAAAAGGCTGCGCCAGCTCGTCTTACTTCTCGCGCGCCTCTTGGACTGAATTTGACATCGCGACCCTTGCCGAATTCTTCAGCCGCTTCTGCCAGACGCAAGATCGGTCTTATTTGATTACGTAAAAACGATGTGGCGACAGCTAAGATAATGATAGAGGCAACCGCCATCCACATAAAGAAAATATAAGAATTTGAGGCATAGGCATGGGTGCGATTGACAAGCAGACGTAGGGTTGAATCGTTAAGTGCAACTTGGATTTCAATAAATTTTCTTGATAATGAGGTATTGATCCAGAAGGGCTGCGAGATATGCCGAGTTAACTCTTTATTCAAGGCTTGATCTAGCAAAGCAAAAAGAGAAGGCTTTTTTGTAACCGTGGGAATAGGGGATTTTGGCAGGACAGTTAAATCAATATTCATTGCAGTCGCAGCAATATTACGCAACTTCTCTCGGTCAACATCATCAGGAAATTCGTTATATATATCGATTATGGTTGCTACTTCTCGAGCTACGCCTGCAGACAACCGATAAGTAACGACCTCCCAATGCCTTTCCATAAAAACATAAGCAACTGCTGATTGAAGCAAAACAATTGGTAATATTACGATTAATAAAGCACGCGCATATAATCCTTTTGGCATACGGTCATGTAGCCATTCTGTAAATCTTCGCCAAACATTATTAGGCGCGGAAAGTAGCTCTTTCAGTATGTCGCTCACAGAAACAGCTCCGTAATGTTAAAGGTTATTTGTTTGCTGATCTTCAATATTCAATTTATAGCCGTGACCACGTATCGTCTTAAGATATTGGGGTAGTCTGGGATCATTCTCTATTTTCCGACGCAATCGCGCTATTTCAACGTCAATACTTCTTTCAGACATTACTGATCGATTACTTATTTGAGCCAGATCAGTTCTGGAGACGCATTTATTCGCATTCGCGATCAATATTTTTAACATGTCTCTTTCTCTCAAGGTTAGCAAAACATTTTCACCATCTTGATAAAGCTGTCCGGTCTCCATATTGAAAAAGAAAGATCCAAAATTAACATTCTTACTATAATTTAAATTAAGCCGCGCACGTTTTAAAATATTTGCAACGCGCAACAATAGTTCGCGTGGGTCGAATGGCTTTGCTAGATAATCATCGGCACCTGCAGTTAGACCAGCTATTCGATTTTCGGTTTCTCCTAAGGCTGTTAACATTAGAATTGGCGTGATATTTTCATTATAAGTATTTAACTTTATTCTTTGCGCAAATGACGTTCCATTTTCACCCGGCATCATTACGTCTAAAATAATTAAATCAAATATAAAATCATTCATTGCCTCATCGGCTTCAATTACATTAGCCGCCACACTTACTCTATACCCCTCCGTAATAAGAAACCGGGACAAAAGGCTACGTATACGGCTGTCGTCATCTACAACTAAAATATGTAGGAATTCTTCTAATCGATTATTTTTATTTAATATCGGTTTATTTAACTCAAGCATAATTATGTCTCATTATTGCGAATAAACGATGCTTTTGCATGGCGTAAATGCTGTCTGACTTGCGGCCGCTGATCCTCATCAATCATAGAATATAAAAATTCTATGGCGTTTTCTTTTTCTTTCCAAGACATATTATCTAATACTCGCTCAAAACGAGCGGCTTGAATACGAGCCAATTCTTTGGCCAATTCACTGCCAGTATGTGTAAGATAAAGTAGTCGCTGGCGACGATCAGATGGTCCAGCGCGCGACTCGACTAATTTCTCATCAAGCAATTGTTTAAGAACACGATTAAGACTTTGTTTTGTAATTTGTAAAATATCTAATAAAGCGGCGATAGATAAACCTGGCCGCCTTTGAACAAAGTGTAATATTCTATGATGCGCCCGTCCAAAACCATAATTTTCAAGCAGCCTATCCGCATCTCCCACAAAATCACGATATGCAAAAAAAAATAATTCAATTAATTCCAATACATCACTATCTTGGGATGCAGGAATCGGCTCGTCTTCACGAGCTATCACGCAACAATTTCCGTCCGCATCCTTTGACCCGGCAAGTACGCGGGCTGGGTGTTTTTTTTGAGGAAAGTTTTTCAAAATCTGAAACTCTGACTGGTTTTTACGTCAGCTATATTGACATAATTCTGGCTGATGGCTAGTCCATAGATAGATTTTATACCGCCTTCAGGCTGATAATTCCTATTTATTTTCAGGAGCTTAGAATGTCGCTACCGCCTTTCGACCAGCGCGACGGATATATTTGGTTTAATGGCAGCCTTGTTCCTTGGCGCGACGCAAAGCTTCATGTGCTCTCTCATGGCCTTCATTATGGCTCATGCGTCTTTGAAGGTGAACGCGCCTATGGGGGGGCGATTTTCAAATCACAAGAACACTCTTCAAGATTTAGAAAATCTGCAGAAATTCTTGATTTTGAGGTTCCCTATAGCACTGATCATCTTGATCAAGCGAAAGCAGAGACTGTTAAAGCTAACGGCCTAATTAATTGTTATGTGCGTCCAGTTGCATGGCGTGGAAGTGAAATGATGGCCGTCGCAGCACAGAACTCTACCATTAATGTCGCGATCGCTGTTTGGGATTGGCCAAGCATGTTTGATATGGCCACCAAAATGAAGGGCATTAAACTCGATATTGCAGAATATTGTCGGCCAGATCCTAGAACTTCTCCTTCTATGGCGAAAGCAGCTGGTCTTTATATGATTTGCACCATCTCCAAACATCGAGCAGAAAGACGCGGATTTGCAGATGCTCTAATGTATGACTGGCAGGGACGTGTTGCTGAATGTACCGGAGCTAATGTCTTCTTTGTTGCTGATGGCGCTTTGCATACCCCAATTGCTGACTGCTTTCTTGACGGCATTACGCGGCGCACTGTCATAGATTTGGCCACTAGAAGAGGAATAAAAGTCGTTGAACGTCGAATTATGCCAGAAGAACTAAAAGATTTTTCTGAGTGTTTTATTTGCGGAACGGGAGCAGAGGTTACGCCAGTTGCTCAAATAGGCGATTTATATAATTTTACCCCTGGATCGGTTTCGCAAATCTTGATCGAGGATTATGATCATGAAGTCCATAATTCTAAATAATGAATTTTAATCAATATTTGACCTATTTCGCTCTCCAAAAACTGTAAAAGTTAAACTATAGAGCTTCTTGCAAAATTTGAATTTTGATCTGAATTAATTGCGTAAATGGTAGCATTTATGAATGAAAGTCGAGGCAGTCGCCTGCTTTTCTGCTATTGTGTTTTTGCGACAAAACAAAACCAAATCAGTAGGTGAGCATGCCTCTACGCGAGAATATAACAAGCAGCTGGAACCATATTCAAGGCTTTCTTTTTCCTCTCCTGCGAGAAGAAGTCGGGTCGCTGAGTTACCAACATGAACGTCTGGTGATCGTCTTGGATATGGCCGGGATTGAGGCGTTTGGGCTGATGTCGCCTGGCTCGCCGGGTCGTCCGCAGGAAGACCGCTATGCGCTGGCGCGCGCCTTTGTTGCCAAGATGGTTCTCAACTTACCGACAACATCAAGTCTGATCGACAGGCTCCGCGTTGATGCGACCTTACGCAGACTGTGTGGTTGGATATCTGTCCGTCGGCTTCCTAGTGAAAGCACCTTCTCACGCGCTTTTGCCGAGTTTGCAGCAAGCAGCTTTCCCA
>BJGJ01000006.1:0-59317 GCA_014190435.1 Methylocystaceae bacterium
GAGCACTTTCATCTCTTCATCAAAGAATGTGAATGGCGCTTCAATTACAGGCCCACCGCAAGGCTCTTTAAGACGCTCTTGGGATGGGCTAAGATCGAAATTATGTGATCTTATCTAGGCCAGCCCCTAAAATTTTGCCTGGTGGAAGAAAAAGATGCTTTTAATTTATTCAATTATATCTTGGATTCAACTTCGAAGTGCGACTTCGGTCAATATGTTGAGATGACTGAGAATGCGTAAAGTCTTAGTTCCCTTGACTTGGCAGTCGAAGAAGCACAATGAACTATACACACCTCAGTCAATCCGAAAGATATCAGATCTACGCGCTATTGAAAGCAGGCCACGGCCTATCTGAGTTTGCAACTATTTTCCGTAAATACCGATCCACAATCCATCGGGAGATTTCCCATAACTCAGGATTAAGTGGCTTCTGTGGTTGCCGCCCGTAATGCAAGAAGTTTTTCTTTCTGAGCAGCGCGATCGAATGCGGTCTTCTGTAAGGCCTTTGAATGCAGCATTACAAGAAGCCGCTGGCCGGTATGGTGATCTGCGGATCAGGCCCTAATCTATCGGACGAGCTCTAGGACTCTTGCCCCTTAACAGGTTTTCCTGACCCAGATCTTCTCGATCGTTTTGCCCATTCAGATGGTCGACTTCTCACACTCCCTCTCCCGAAGATACCGCGCTTTGCTGATCTAGAAGATCATGCTGTCGCGGATATCGTCGGATCTCGATAATCTGTTTCTTTCGTCAGCATGGCCCAGATTGTTCGCGCCATTTTATTGGCCAATGCGATCGCAACAAGCATCTTTGGCTTGCGCGCCATCATCTGAGCCAGCCATGACCCCTCTAGGATGGATTTTTTCCCTAGCCAGGTTAGGCGAGACATCACGCCGATTATGAGAAGTCGTCGGATATCTGCTTGCCCGGCTTTTGACACGCGCCTGAGCCGTTCTTTGCCGCCAGATGAATATTGCCGCGGGACAAGACCGAGCCAAGCAGAGGTAATCCCCCCGGAAATTAGAGGGGTTTAAAAGTAGAATTTTCTCGGCAAGATAGATAAGGATATTTGAAATGAAGATTGACCGATTTAGCGAACCGCAGATCCTTGGTATTCTAAAGCCAGCCGACAGCGGTGTGCCTGTTTTGGAGCTTTGCCGGGAACATGGCATGAGCAGCGCGTCCTTTTACAAGTGGCGGGCAAAGTATGGCGGCATGGATGCCTCGATGATTACCCAAATGAAGGCGATGGATGACGAGAACCGCAGACTAAAGAAGATGTTTGCGAAGCTCAGCATGCAGAACGAGCTTCTAAAGAGGTGCGTGGAAAAAAATAGATCGGCGATCTCAACGACGGGAGATGGCCGTAAAAGCAGTCGAAGATCGAGGTGTTTCTATCACACTGGCCTGTCGCACTTTTGGGCTTAGCGAGACGTGCTATCGCTACAGTCCGAAGCTAAAGGCAGAGAATGATCAGATTGGCGATCTTCTGATTAGCTTAACGCATGCGCATAAAACATGCACAAGGACCTTGATAAACTTGGATGAAAATTGAGAACTTGTGATAATCATAGCAACTTTAGTTTTTCCTTTTACTATATATCTATCGGCGAATAGGTTTAAATAACTTAATATCAAGAACTATTCTGACTACCCACCCGCCCCTTTAGGGTTGGCGCTTAAAATTTGCGCTAATATCATCAGACTCAGAAATTGGAAAAGAATTGAAGTTATAACTAAAGAAGCAAGCATTAAAATTACTCATCGCTTTAGCAGCGATAATCATAAACAAATAACTAAATTTTTATACTTAACTACAAAGAATTAAAATCCATCAAATTAAATCACTGTTTTATCCATTGAACAATAATTTAAATTATATTCTTGAAAAGAAAGCGTCTCCATCGCAGTTAGTTGACTAAATCATATGTAAATCTAAACCTGCCTTTCAAGCTGTTGATAAATAACATCAACATCGCTGTTTGCTGGGAGAGTAATAAGTTGCTGCAAAATACCATCATCTAACGCGAATACCCATCCATGCAACATGGGCGCTTGATATTTAGCCCAAGCCGTTTGAATAATAGACAAATGGGATAAGCGCCGAACCTGTTCAATTACGTTTAACTCCACAAGACGATCAGCCTTGTCTTTGATTGAGGAAATTCCATCTATCTCATGTCGATGCATGCGATAAATATCTTTTAAATGCATGAGCCATTTACTTAATAAGGAAAGATCAGGAGACTGAGGAGAAAGCGATGCTCGCACACCCCCACAATTATAATGACCACAAACAATGACATGTTCTACTCTTAACACCTGAACAGCATATTGAATAACGCTTAGACAATTAAAATCTGTCGCAATAACTTGATTAGCTATATTACGGTGTGCAAATATTTCTCCTGGCTGTGCATTAACAATAATATCTGCCGGCACACGGCTATCAGAACAACCAATCCATAAAAACCTAGGCTTTTGATCTGCCGCTAATCGTTCAAAATAGTCGGGTTCCCGCTGACGAATCTCCTCAGCCCAGGCCTTATTTTCCAAGAGTAGTTTTTCGTGTGATTTCATCACAGGCCATTATTACAAGATTAAAAAAACTCGCGACTAACTCCATGCATATTTTTATTACATAAAAACGACGCCAAGCGGTAGGGGGTTAGAGAACACCACGCCGTAGGCCTGAGATAAAACCAATAGGAAAAGAAATTCATATCCTCATTTTAGCCTATAGATGCGCCTTTAAGAAAATTTTCTAACTTCTAGAAGCCATCTCGCAAAACCGGATGAAACTCTTTCCACACGGCTGGAAGCATCTGAATAATGTCATCAGCAATCAATCCTGGACCAAAAATTTCAGCTGCTCGCGCATGTATCCACACAGCGCAACTTGCCGCCAGAAAGGACTCCATGCGCTGCGCGAGTAAGCCTGCAACGATACCTGTCAACACATCCCCAGATCCTGCCGTTGCGAGCCAAGGCGTCGCCCAAGGCAGGATTGAAGCCCGGCCATCCGGTGCCGCAATAACTGTATCGGGGCCTTTATAAAGGATAATAGCGCCACTCAATTTAGCTGCAGCGCGGGCCTTCTCTAATTTAGATAACTGAGTTTGCATGTTGGTTAGAGCCGGAAACAAACGAGAAAACTCTCCCCCATGCGGCGTCATCACAACGGGTCCTGGCGCTTGCCGCGTTGCACACCATAATCTTTCTGGATCCTCAACAAAACTTGATAAGGCGTCAGCGTCTAACACACAGGCGCGAAAATGACCGCCCGGGGTCAAAACTGCCTCAACCTGCTGCCGACTTGTTTCGCTAACGCCAAGGCCAGGCCCAACCGCAATAGCGTTTTTGCGCTCATCCTGGAGCAAGGCAGCGAGCCCAACAGAACCATCCGCCGGTCGCACCATGACGGAGGTTAGGGCACTGGCATTAACCACTAGAGCGTCTGACGGGCTGGCCAAGGTCACAAGTCCGGCACCGGCACGCAGGGCAGCAAGGGCGGAAAGTCGTGCTGCGCCGGTGAACGAGGCACCCCCAGAAACAACGAGTGCATGGCCACGTGAATATTTATGTCCCTCAATTTGTGGCGCAGGAAGCGCCAGCCGCCAAAGCTCTGGTTCATTAACAAATGTATCCACAGCCAAGGAAGCTAAAGCAGAAGAGCGAATGCCAATATGGGCGCAAATTAGCTTGCCACAGCATAAACGCCCCGGAAGAAGGAAATGTCCGGTCTTAACTCGAAAGAAAGTAACCGTGGTGTCAGCCTCGACAGCGCCGCCGCGTATACCGCCTGTAGTCCCATCCACCCCGCTTGGAATATCGACACTAACAATATTTTGACCTGTTTCACGACGCCATTTATTGAGACGCTCAACAAGCATAATAGTTCTTTGATCAAGATCGCGCGTCAGACCCGTCCCAAACAGAGCGTCAATTACAAGATCTACCCCTTTGAAATCTATATCCCAGGCAGAACCAATCTCTCCAGGCCAACTTGCAGCCGCACTTGCCGCGTCGCCCCGCAGCGCACTGACAGGACTTATAGAGACAACCCTTACCTTATATCGCTGCGCCCGAAGCCGACGGGCGGCGGCATAGCCATCGCCTCCATTATTGCCAGGGCCGCACAACACCAGAACACGCCTCCCGCTTGTCCTTTGCAGGATCTGGCTTGTGACCTTCGCGATTTCCGCTGCCGCCTGCTCCATCAAATGCAACCCAGGAACTCCGCTTTCGATTGTGAGGCGATCTGCAAAAGCCATCTGCTGTGTTGAGAGAAGTTCGCGCGGATATGGGCTGACTGTCATCTTGTAATCGTGCCGTAGGATGAGATCCGGCGCAATGGCGAAGACCTGATTTCAGCTAAATACTCCCCTCATCTAATCAAGCTTTCCAAATCTGGACGGTTTCGGCTATGAAATAAGAAATGTTGAGCGCTATTCTTCTTGCCTATAATCGGGCTTCAGGCGGTCTGAAGAGCGAAACAGTCGCGCGCTGTTTCAGCTCTTTGATTGAAGGCTGCATACACGGTGTCATCACCGATGCCGTGCTCGTAGGCCCCCCCGATCATTTTCTTGAAAAAATTGCCGATGAAGCTGGCTGCGTTTTGGTAACAAACCCTGATCCTAACGCAGGGTTGATGGAGGCGCTTGAACAGGCGCGCTATGAGCGTCTATTGATCCTATCCGCCGAATTTGGTGTAGAGCGGGGATTAATCGACGAATTGCGTGACTTATTAAACTACGGCGATCCAGCTGACAGCTATATACTCCACGTAGCGCCTGACACGCTGGTCACACGCTTATTTCCAAATCTTGCCAAAACGGCTGGCCTTATCACCACGACTACCATCGTTAAACAGCACGCCCATATCCCTCAGCTTACCGCCTTAGCAAAAAAACTAAGGCGCAAGAGTTTAACGTCTCGCGCCCGATGTTTGTGAAGCCCTTAGCGGCTAAATGTATAGCAAGAATCAATAGCACCGCTCTGCATTCCCTTTAACAACCACTCTGTCCGCTGCGCGGCGGATCCATGGGTAAAACTATCTGGCACAACAAAACCCTGCTGGGCTTTTTGTAATCGATCATCGCCAATTGCTTGAGCCGAGGCGACAGCTTTTTCTATATCTCCCTCTTCGATGAATCGCTGTCTTTTATTACCATTATGCGCCCAGACCCCCGCGAGACAGTCTGCCATTAATTCCACTCGAACAGAGAGATTATTAGCCTCAGCCCGTGACCGTGCCCGTGCTTGCGCTTGTTGAACTTTTGGCAAAATACCAAGTAGATTTTCAATGTGATGACCCATTTCATGAGAGATCACGTAGGCATAAGCAAAATCGCCCCCGCCCCCAAATCTCTGATTCATCTCACGGAAAAAAGCTGTATCGAGATAAATGCGTTGATCTAGCGGACAATAGAACGGACCCATCGCCTGTTGGGCGGCCCCACAGCGTGATGTCGTCATGCCGCTATAGAGAACCAACTTAGGCGCCTCAAAGCGAATACCCTTTTGTTGAGGCAATATTTGAGACCAGACATTCTCATTAGAGCCCATCACTTTAGAAACGAAAGATCCCATTTGATCGCTCGGTGGAGAAGTGGACCGACTCTCTTGCTGCTGAACAATTGTGTCGCTATCGCCACCGCGCATATTATTGAGCATCTGCGCCCCACCGATCAAAACGGCAGGATTAATGCCTAGCGCCCAGCCAACAGCGCCAAGCAACAACATTGTCCCCAATCCCAATCCGCCAGCTCCCACTCGCGAACCTCGGCGCGCACCGCCATCTTCACCCCGACGATCCTCAATATTTTTGGAAGGCTCTAACTCTTCCCATCTCATTGTTGCGGCTCCCTAATGCTGCGCCTCAAGCCAAAAGTTAGCAGACTAAATCTATTCTTAATCCCAGAATGAAAATTTTATGTTGAGGTCTTTTCTGGTAAATTCAACCGAATATGCAACTCGCGCAACTGGCGCAGTGTTGCTTCTGACGGCGCGCCCATAAGAAGATCTTCTGCCCGTTGATTCATTGGAAAAAGCGTAACCTCACGCAGGTTCTCTTCTTCTGCGAGCAGCATAACAATGCGATCGACACCAGGTGCAATACCGCCGTGAGGTGGTGCGCCATAATGAAATGCGCGATACATGCCGCCAAACTTTTCAATCAGCACTTCTTCGCCATAGCCTGCGATTTCGAATGCTTTTTTCATAATATCTGGGCGGTGGTTACGGATTGCGCCTGAAGACAATTCCACGCCATTACAAACGATATCATATTGAAATGCTAAAATGCTGAGCGGGTCACTTCCCTCCAATGCCTCCATGCCGCCTTGCGGCATGGAGAAAGGATTATGGGAGAAATCAACTTTCTTCTCATCTTCATTCCACTCGTACATTGGGAAATCAACGATCCAACAAAATTCAAACACCTCAGTTTTTGATACATTCAACTCTGTTCCAACGCGCAACCGCGCTGAACCAGCAAGTTTTGCCGCGGCAAGTTCTTCACCCGCAGAGAAAAATAAAGCATCTCCCGCTTTAACCCCAGCTTTTTTCGCCATCGATTCAAGCGCAGCGCCTGGAATAAATTTAGCGATAGGCCCACGTCCAACTAATGCTCCGTCTTCGTCGTCAAATATAACATAGCCAAGTCCAGGCGCACCTTCACTACGAGCCCATTCATTTAATTTATCGAAAAAACTCCGCGGTTGAGACGCCGCGCCCGGTGCGGGAATCGCTCGCACAGTTTTCCCCTTAAACGCCTTAAAACTTACATCATTGCTGCCGAATTCTTCACTCACATCAACAATGATCAGCGGGTTACGTAAATCTGGCTTATCCGAGCCATATTTTAACATTGCCTCTCGATAGGGAATACGAGGAAATTTTTTAGTAACTGATTTTCCCCTCGCAAACTCCTCAAATAATCCCTGTAAGACTGGTTCAATTGCTTCAAACACATCTTCCTGTGTGACGAAACTCATCTCCACGTCTAATTGATAAAATTCACCCGGTGAGCGATCCGCTCGCGCATCTTCATCTCTAAAACATGGTGCTATTTGAAAATAGCGATCAAATCCCGCAACCATCAATAATTGCTTGAACTGCTGAGGCGCTTGCGGCAGCGCATAAAATTTACCTGGATGCAAACGTGAAGGCACGAGAAAATCTCGCGCACCTTCGGGACTTGAAGCCGTTAGGATCGGCGTTTGAAATTCAAAGAACCCCCCCTGCTTCATTCGAATCCGCAAGGAGTCAATAATCATTCCTCGTAGCATAATATTAGCGTGCAGCTTTTCTCGACGCAGGTCGATAAAACGATATTTAAGACGCGTGTCTTCTGGATATTGCTGGTCTCCAAAGACGGGCAAAGGGAGTTCATCCGCCCGACCAAGAACCTCGATGTCATTAACATAAATTTCAACCTGTCCAGTTGACATATCTGCGTTTTCCGTGCCGGATGGCCGGTGGCGCACCACCCCGTCGAAACGGGCAACCCACTCAGAACGCAGCTTCTCAGCTAGAGGAAATGCTGCCGAATCTGGATCCACAACACATTGCGTTAGCCCATAATGGTCCCGCAAATCGATAAACAACACGCCGCCATGATCGCGTATGCGATGGCACCAGCCGGAAAGACGTATGTTTTTGTCAACAAGGGCCTCGCAAGGCTCTCCACAATTATGCGATCGGTAGCGATGCATGGGTCGCTTTCAGTTAGAATGACAGAAAAAATCGGGAAAACCGATTTGATAAGGCAGAAAAAGCGCCATGCCAGCCACAGTGTCAAGCCAGAGTGGTGGGCAAAATGAGACCTTCAACAACCATTGAGCAGTGCAAGAAACGAAGTAGCGCGATCTGCAAAAACTGTTGCCTCACTCGATATCGATAGAAAGGGCTCCGCCGCCATATCACCCTATATAAATGACAAAGAACAAGCGAACTTTTTGTCGCGTGCAAAGCTGTTCAAGTTAAGCAAAATTGTCAACGTCTTAAGATTAATCAAAACTTTACTCATCCAAAAAGTGATCAAACAAAGATTGTCAGGGTCAGAAAGTGCTATATTGCCAATATCGCACCAAAAGCGCGCCTCAGCGATGTGACTGACTGAGCAGGAAAAGACGCAAGATGACGAAATGGGTGTATTGCTTTGGTGCCGGACGAGCCGATGGCTCTGGCGCAATGAAAGATCTTCTGGGTGGCAAGGGCGCTAATCTTGCTGAAATGTCAGCGCTTGGTTTGCCCGTGCCGCCAGGATTTACAATCAGCACCGAGGCCTGCAGCTATTTCTTTACTCACAACCGTCAATTTCCAAAAACATTAGAAGCCGAAGTCGACGCAGCTTTAAAGAAAATTGGCGAACATGCCGGGCACGCCTTCGATGATCTGGAATGGCCACTGCTCGTTTCGGTGCGCTCAGGCGCGCGTGCATCCATGCCTGGCATGATGGATACGGTTCTCAATCTCGGTCTAAACGATAACACTGTTGGGCGGCTAGCAAAATTTTCAAAAGATGAACGCTTTGCTTGGGATTGCTATCGGCGTTTTATTGAGATGTATGCTTCCGTTGTGTTGGGTGTTGAACACCATCTCTTCGAAGAAGCGTTAGAAGAATTTAAAGATGGCAAAGGGCTGACCCTCGATACGCAAATAAGCGCTGAAGATTGGAGAATAATTGTCAATTCTTTTAAAAATATTGTTGTCAAAGAATCAGGAAAAGCATTTCCACAAGAACCCCACGAACAATTATGGGGAGCTATCCACGCTGTATTTTCTTCATGGATGAACCATCGCGCAAGCATTTACCGACATTTACACAATATACCAGAAAGCTGGGGAACTGCCGTCACGGTTCAGGCAATGGTTTTCGGGAATATGGACGCAGCCTCCGCCACCGGCGTCGCCTTCACACGAAATCCATCAAATGGCGTCAAAGAACTCTATGGTGAGTATCTCGTAAATGCTCAAGGCGAGGATGTTGTCGCCGGATTACGAACGCCCCAGCCGCTGACCGAAGCAGCAAGCCGAGCCTCTAGGGGAGAAACAATTTCACTCGAAGCATTAATGCCCAATGTCTTTACAGAATTCAAATCTTACGCCGAGAAATTAGAGCGTCATTATCGCGATGTCCAAGATATGGAATTCACCATCGAACGCGGAAAATTATGGATGCTACAAACACGCACCGGTAAAAGAACAGCGCGTGCAGCTATTAAAATCGCTGTTGATATGGCAAATGAAAAACTCATCTCAAAAGATGAGAGCATTCTGCGAGTTGAACCAACATCATTAGAACAACTCCTTCACCCAACCATTGATCCCTCTGCGCATCGAGAAATTCTTGCTGTTGGCTTACCTGCTTCGCCCGGAGCTGCTTTTGGTGAAATTGTCTTCAATCCAGAAGAAGCTGAAACATTGGCCTCAACGGGACGAAAGATTATTCTTGTTAGAACTGAAACAAGCCCCGAGGATATCGGCGGCATGCATGCCGCAGAGGGCGTATTAACCGCCAGAGGCGGCATGACCTCTCATGCGGCGGTTGTTGCCCGCGGCATGGGCAAACCCTGCGTGACAGGCGCAGGCGCCGTTCGAATTGATTATGAAGATCAAAGCTTCACTGTTGCGGGAAGGCGCTTTGTCAAGGGCGAACGGATCACAATCGATGGATCCTCTGGCCAAGTTCTTGCCGGCGAAGTGAAAATGCAACGCCCCGAACTCACCGGCGAATTTGCAATATTACTTGAGTGGGCTGACGCAAAACGCCGTATGAAAGTACGTGCTAACGCCGAAACGCCTTCTGACGCGCGCGCGGCCCGACGTTTTGGTGCGGAAGGCATCGGCCTGGCGCGAACGGAGCATATGTTCTTTGAAGGAGAACGCATTGTAGCCGTGCGCGAGATGATTCTTGCAGATGACGCAGCGGGTCGTCGCATAGCGCTTGAGAAACTTCTCCCTATTCAGCGCGAAGATTTCAAAAATTTATTTGAGATTATGTCTGGCGCGCCTGTAACCATCAGACTACTTGACCCACCATTACATGAATTTCTGCCCCACTCAGATTCTGAAATCGCAACTGTAGCAAAAGCTATGGGCGCCGATCCTGTGAAGTTACGCCGGCGCGCAATGCAGCTTTCTGAATTCAATCCAATGCTTGGATTTCGCGGCGTTAGGCTCGCTATCGTCTTTCCTGAAATCGTGGACATGCAAGCCCGCGCTATATTCGAAGCAAGCATTGAAGCGAGCATTGAAACTGGCGCGCCAGTCAAACTCGAAATCATGGCGCCGCTGGTATTTGCTCAAGCGGAACTTGATGTCGTTAAAATGCGTATCGCTGCGGTCGCGAAACAAGTCGAAGAAGAAACAGGCATCCATCCCAACTATCATGTTGGTACAATGATCGAATTGCCCCGCGCAGCATTACGAGCTGGCGATATTGCCGCCTCCGCAGATTTTTTCTCCTTTGGCACCAACGATCTTACCCAAACGACACTTGGTATTTCACGTGACGACTCAGGCTCATTTCTCGGTGCTTATGTTGAAAGTGGAATATTACCCGCAGACCCTTTCATTACAATTGACCAAGAGGGCGTGGGCGAGCTCATTGCCTTAGGCTGCGCACGCGCCAAAAAAACTAAGCCCGAGGTTGTTCTTGGCGTTTGCGGCGAGCATGCAGGAGATCCTGCATCAGTCGCTTTCTTTGAAAAAATCGGCATCGATTATATTTCTTGCTCGCCGTTTCGTGTTCCAATCGCCCGTCTTTCAGCCGCACAGGCGGCCCTTGGAGGATCAGTCCTCTATGCAGATTGATCGACCTTTCCAACAGGCCACAGATCGACTGCAAGTTAGAACTAAAGGACGAGGCCTCTATCCAATCACCTCTGAAGCAATCGCATTTGTTAAAACAACTCAAATTGACACAGGCCTATTGACGCTTTTTTGTCGACATACTTCCGCTTCACTCCTAATTACTGAAAATGCCGATCCCGACGTCTTAAAAGATCTGGAGTCTGCTTTCGCCCACCTTGCACCAGAAAACGTAGAATATCTTCATTCCAATGAAGGAGGTGACGATATGCCGGCCCATATTCGCGCAGCGCTAACTCAGGTGCAAATTTCTATCCCAATCATAGAATCAAGACCGACCCTTGGCACATGGCAAGGGATTTTTCTTTTTGAGCATCGGCGCTCGCCTTATTGTCGTGAAATTATCCTACATCTCATCGGTCAGACATTATAGCGCCTCTCGCCAAGACCAAGGCTATGACGCCTCATTATGGCACAGCAGCCTCATGCGTCAGGCAAGAATTCTTAAAGTCTAATCCGCCATTATCACGAGCTGTGACATTTTTGTCCTAGAACTAAAACGATCGCTATATCGTGCGTTGTTTCAGTAAAGAGTCTAGACATGCATCCCCGGCCAAACAAACGTCGAGCTGCTCATGGAAAACGCTCATGGGCCTTCAACGTCTTGGCACCTTGGGCTATTGGTGTGGGTGCGCTAGTTTCCTTCACAGCTGACGCAGGGCAGGATTCTGTAAGTGATTGGAATATTGCTCCCCTTACCGCACGTATCCGAGCAACTCGAGGTCTCGAACAAGAACACTCCGTTAATTTTAGCGCTGCAGCGACTGGCGATCTTGGTGAAGCAAAATTTAACACCCCGCTTATCAAAGAGGCTGAACTTGTCTTAAGCGGGAAAGAACGCGCCGATATAGGGCTTGAAGAGAATGAGCCCCATGGCAATCTCAAAGGAGATGGCCAAGAATTCCCTCAAGTTGACCGTCGGCATAAGAGCGATCCCACAATCAGCATTCACCCAAATCTTGCATCTCAATCTTCAGAAACTCTCGAAAGAGAAGAAGGCAATCTCCTGACTTTTAGCATTGAGGGGTCTAATGGGCGATTAGCACAAACGCCGCTTGCACCACGCGCTACTGTTCCCGGCGACGAAATCTTCGAAGCGGAAGCCCCAGAGGCCATGCCATCGACCACCCAAAAAACAACAGCCGCCGCCTCCCCGCCCCAAACGAGTGCTGTCGTCACCTCTCCGATTGAAGCACCAAGAGAGGCTAGAGAGAGTTCTGATAAAAAAATACTCTCTCAGGCTTACAAAGAAAACAAACACGAGGCGAATGCCCTTCTCACAAATGAGCGGACCCTGCACGGCGCTACGCCTCAGATTTCCCGCGCTATCGCTTTGGGTTCATCCACACCAGCACAACCAGACTCAACACCGATTGAAGTTTCCGCCTTCCCGAGCGCAACACTTGCGCTCTCTACGCCGGGAAAAGAGGGTCACACATACTACAGTACCTATATCAAGCCTGAAAAACTTGATCGAGAGAAACGCTGCTTAGCTGAAGCTGTTTATTTTGAATCTCGCAGTGAAACTCAAACAGGCCAAGCCGCAGTCGCACAGGTTGTGCTCAACCGCGTTCTGAGCGGACTTTATCCGTCATCAATCTGCGGTGTCGTTTATCAAAATCGACATCACTACAAAGCCTGTCAATTTTCTTTCGCTTGCGAAGGTCGCTCGCTCCGCATCACGGAACACTTTGCCTGGTCGACTGCTGTGCGGATAGCTAATGAGGTGATGGAAGGCCGCACATATATTTCTGATGTTGGCCGCTCAACACACTATCATACAAATTATGTCCGACCGCGCTGGGCGCGCGCGCTAACTAAGATGGATGTTATTGGTAGACATATTTTCTATAAACTAAAGCCCGGACAGACTTAAAAATATTCAGCCTATCAGACGCGCACGCACTAAGCCTCTCACTGAATTCCCCATATAGAATTCCTCTTTTAAATCGTTTTTTGTCAGGCGCATTTCTCTAGCACGTCCTTGCGCGAGAAGATACGCCCGAAAAGTTCCTGGCAATAGCCCGCTTGATAAAGGTGGCGTTACCAAATGATCGTCATGAGCAATAAATAAATTACATCGCGCGCCTTCGCATAGCTCATCTCTTTCATTTAAGAATAAAATTTCATCGACATTATACTTGCTTATCGCTTGTGCAAGCGGGTCTTCATAAATTGAACGATGCGTTGTCTTGTGACGCAGCAAGGGATCTGAAGACCAAAAACGCTCTTTTGCGAGTAAGACCCGCCAACATGTAGCGGGGACAATCGGCTCTATGGCGCTGACGCTTGTTTCAATAGAGCCTGATCGGGAGACAACGATCCTAACACGTAAATCTTGACCAGATTCTCGGGAAACTGCTGCTGTCAATGCAAGATTAACCTGGTCAGCTTCATAGTTAAAATCAAAAGCGCTTGCTGAATGAGAGAGACGGTCGAGATGCTCATTGAGCAAAAAAAAGCCATCTTTTTTGCTCCATAGCAACGTCTCAATCAAGCCGAAGTCATTGTCGCGCCAGTCAGGAATCGCGCCTTTATCAAACATTCCTCGTACTCTTCTCTTGCACGAGAGTCAGCAACAATCGCCGAACCAACGTTACAAATTAACTCGCCCGCAGCCAAGAGCGTTAAAGTCCGAATAGCGACATTAAAACGCATATCTCCCTGCGGCGTGATGACACCAATTGAGCCGCAGTAAACGCCTCGCGGTGCGCATTCAAGATCTCTAATGATTTCCATGGCGCGAATTTTCGGCGCACCCGTTACTGAACCACAGGGAAAAAGCCCCCCAAAAAGTCTGGCGAGATTGATATCCTCTCTCAATTGCGCCTCAATGCCAGAAGTCATTTGATGTAAAGTTGGGTAAGTTTGAATTGTGAAAAGATCTGTGACCTTTACCGAACCCAGAACAGCAAGCCGAGATAAGTCGTTTCTTAATAAATCAACAATCATTAAATTTTCAGCACGAGACTTTTCATCCTCAACCAATCGTTGGGCGCGCGCCATATCCTCTGGCGGCATTACGCCCCGCTGCGCAGTTCCCTTCATAGGCCGCGCGCGAATATGCGCACCTTGAGACTCAAAAAACACTTCAGGCGATAAAGAAACAACTGTTTCATCGCCCAACGCAACTACGCCACCATAAGCAACGGGCTGGCGTTGCCGCAGCCCTCGATAGAGCGCCAGCGCATCGCCGTCATAGTGTCCATAAAGCGGAAAAGTTAGATTGATTTGATAAACATCTCCTGCGAAAATATAATCATGACATTGTTGGAAACGATGCGCATATTCCGCCTGCGTCCAAGCGGGGGTTAATGTAATTTGCTCCGCAGAAGTGCTTTGCGTTTTTTTGAAATCCCAAGTCTGCGGCTTTCTAAAAGCTCCAAAATTAAGCAGCGGCGTGTGCGAAAGCGGCCTGTGCTGGCTAGAGAATTTTGGTTCAAGACAATAGCCTAATTCATAACTCGCATAACCTGCTAGGTAGCATCCGCGCCGCTGCGCAGCCTCCATACGATCAAAGGCTGTAGAAACTTCAGCGCATGAACGCGCAACGATAATTTCCTCTGGCTGCTCAAAAAGCAGCGCTTGGCCGCCATCTCGCCCATCTTCAAAAATGACAAAAGGAGAGGCAGGCGCATTTTCATGCGGCTGGGGCACCGGGCATGGGACAGTTTGCGGCATCTTTTGGCGCTTCTTTCGATCCTAGGATACACCCAAGCGCCAGACCTATGAAAGCTGACGATTTTCTGCAACTTTCCATTTACAAAGCCAAGAACCCGGACGGCCGGATGGAGAGTTTTTGCGCGGCGGGCTATCTATGTTTAATAAACCTTATGTCTGACTTGCAAACAGCTCTACGCAACTTGCGCATTCTTTTTATTGGCGACGTGATGGGCCGCTCTGGGCGCGCCGCTATTGCCCGCTACGCCCCGCAATTGCGTGAAAAATGGACCCTCGACTTTATCATCGTAAATGGTGAAAACGCGGCTGGGGGTTTCGGCATCACAGAATCAATCTGCGAGGAAATGCTCTCATGTGGCGTGGATTGCGTCACACTTGGCAACCACGCCTTCGATCAGCGAGAGGCGCTAGTCTTTATCGAACGTCAGCCCCGACTGCTGCGTCCTATTAACTATCCCGCTGGCACACCAGGACGCGGCGCTAATCTTTTTACATGCGCACGCGGCCACCAAATACTTGTGATTAACCCTATGGGGCGTGTCTTCATGGACGCCCTCGACGATCCCTTTGCCGCGATTGAAAGCCAACTTGACGCCTGCCCCCTTGGCGTAGGCTGCGATGCCATCGTCATTGACATACATGCGGAAACGTCAAGTGAAAAAATGGCCATGGGTCACTTTGTAGACGGCCGCGCCTCTCTGGTAATCGGCACGCACACACATACGCCAACAGCCGATGCACAAATTTTACCTGGCGGCACCGCCTATCAAACTGACGCAGGCATGACCGGCGATTACGACTCAATTATAGGCATGGATAAAGAAGAGCCATTGAGACGATTTCTTCGTAAAACCCCCGGTACCCGTTATGAGCCAGCTAATGGCGAAGCGACCCTATGTGGCGTCGGCGTCGAAATTGCTGCAAACGGACTAGCTGCGATGATCTCCCCTGTTCGGCTTGGCGGTAGATTAAAACAGGAGTGGCCAGAAAATTGGGGCAAAGTTAATTAAGGCTTTGGGCCTTGTTGTAAATTTTTGACAATTTCTAACGCATTTTCAATATGCCGATGCGCTCCAGAGTCCTTAATTGCCGCGGCAATTTTTCCATCCGAAGAAATTACATAAGAGATTCTATCAGCAAAAATTCGTCCAACAATTGGTGCCTCAAACGCTGCATCATAGGCTTCGATGAGCTTAAGCTTTTCATCTGCACCGACTGGAAATTTGTTACGGCATTCTTTGAGCGAAAATTCTTTTTGCGTTTCAATCTTATCGGAGGATACGCCAATAACTTGCGTATTCATCGCAGCAAATTGCTCCATGGCTTCAGCAAATTCATGCGCTTCAACAGTGCAGACGCTGGTAAATGATTTGGGATAAAAATATAAAACAACCGGCCCCTTCTTTAACGCTTCGCTCAAAGTAAACTGGAATTCCTTCCCGCCCTGAGCAGCCTCAATAGTAAAATCGGGGGCTCTCATGCCAGGTTTCATCATCGCAAAAGCCGGTCCAGCAAAAAATAAAATGAACACTGTTAGCGTTTTACGCAGCATAGCTACCCCCAAAACTTAATAGTTAACTAATGTTTCGAATCGGTTCGTCAAGCTTCTTCAAATATGCAGCGCGCGACCAAAAGCATCATAAACGCTTTCGAGCATTGCTTCAGAAAGTGTTGGATGGGGAAAAACAGTTTCCATTAATTCTTGTTCTGTCGTCTCGAGATTCATAGCAATCAGAAACCCATGAATGAGCTCTGTCGCTTCCGCACCAATCAGATGTGCGCCGATCAACGCACCGCTTTGCGCATTAAAGATTGTTTTTACAAGCCCCTCAGCTTCGCCGAGCGCCAGAGCTTTTCCATTCGCCCGGTAAGGAAAACGCCCGATCCTAATATTAATTCCTAGCTTCTTGGCCTTTTCTTCTGACAGACCAACTGAAGCTACCTGAGGATAGGCATATACACATCCAGGAATGCGCAATTTATCCAGTGGCTCGCGCTTAATGCCGGCTATCATATCAACACAATTCACTCCTTCATGGGCAGCCTTGTGTGCCAACATGGGTCCTCCCGCCACATCGCCAACGGCATAAAGACCAGAAATATTTGTGCGACCTATTCCATCGGTCTGAATGACGCCTTGGGCTAAGATGACGCCAAGTTCTTGAAGTCCGAGATTTTCAACATTAGCCACAACGCCCGCTGCAGATAACAGACGCTCTGATTCAATTGTTTCGACTAGCCCTTGAGGAGTCTTTATCGTTGAGCTGACACTATCAGCATGTCTCTCAATTTTAGAAACAGTGCTTCCTAGTTTAATCACTATGCCCTGCTTTTCGAGTGCCTTTTGTGCTAAAGTGGCGATTTCTTGATCCTCTGTGGGTAAGATATGTGCTGCTGTTTCAACTAAAGTCACAGCAACGCCCAAAGTCTGATAAAAAGAAGCAAACTCAACTCCGATTGCTCCCGCACCAATTATCAACAATGATTTTGGCAGCTCGCACGGCTTCAAGGCGTCGAAATAAGTCCAAATCAGATGGCCATCTGGCTCTATGCCGTTTAACACCCGTGGTCGCGCGCCAGTGGCAATCATTATGTGTTTTGCACTGTAACACCCTGCGCCTTTTGTATTTTTGGGCAGCGGTGCTTGGGGTAGAACAGCGGATTTAGAGGATGCACCAACACTAATTTCACCAGGAGCTGAGATGCGCGCTTGGCCCCAAATCAAGTCGATCTTATTTTTCATTATAAGGAAACTGACGCCTTCATTTAGTTGTGTTGCTATTTCGCGAGAGCGCGCAACTATTCGATGAAGATCAAATCCCGGCTCACCCGTTAATCCAAATTCCATTCCAGCTTTTGCCAAACGGTAGATTTCAGCAGAACGCAAAAGCGCTTTTGTTGGAATGCATCCCCAATTCAGACAAATCCCACCAAGATGTTCTCGCTCAACCAGGGCAGTCTTTATGCCAAGCTGTGCGGCGCGAATGGCGGCGACATACCCTGCGGGACCACTGCCAATAACAATCAGATCATAGGGCTCAGACATAATCCAATCCGTCCATTATTAGATCCGATTTCGATCACAAAAAAAGCGCCCTGCCAAAAGGCGGACGCTTCTTCAAAGCCTTCATTCCAGCATTATGCAGCTGCTGGTAACGCTTTCTTCGCCTGCGCGACGATAGCGGCAAAAGCTTCTGGCTGTTCAATAGCGATTTGCGATAATACCTTGCGGTCAACTGCAACGCCCGCTTTGCTCAAGCCGTCGATAAAACGTGAATAGGTGAGCCCATGCTCACGCACAGCTGCATTAAGACGCTGAATCCACAATGCGCGAAAAACCCGTTTGCGCACCTTGCGATCCCGAGTGGCGTATTGCATCGAGCGATCGACCGCCGCTTTTGCGGTGCGAATAGTGTTTTTGCGACGACCGTAAAAACCTTTTGCGGCCTTAAAAGTCTTCTTATGCTTGGCGTGGGAGGTAACGCCGCGTTTTACGCGAGCCATAACGAAACTCCTCGATCAGAAACTGCTGTTAAATGAGGGAAATCTCAGCCGTTCGGCAAGAAATATTTTTTAATATTGTCGCCGTCTGTCTTGAACAGAACGCTGGTCCCGCGCAGATTACGGATCTGCTTGTTTGTGCGCTTGATCATGCCATGGCGTTTGCCTTGCTGGCCGTACACCACTTTGCCTGTGCCGGTGATTTTAAAGCGCTTTTTAGCGCCGGATTTAGTTTTCAACTTGGGCATTTTGCTCTCCTAGGCGCATGGCCCTTTAATCTTCGCTCTCCAGCATGAGATTAATCTCCTGGAACAGTTTCGCGCGAGCGAAAAGAAACCGCCACGGCAGCCCATCACTAGCCGGGCGGTTCTAGAATAGGGCCTTTTAAGCGTATGCCCATTGTAAAAGCAAGGGCCAAACGGTCACAATCACTAGACGGCCCCCTGAAGCTGTCTTATTAAGCGGCAAATTGTGATTTAGACATCAAATGGCAACGCGCAGGAAGCGATCTGAGAGCTGAGCGATGAATATACACCAAGCGACACACCCCCACCCCACCTCAATCCTGAGTCCAGTTAACTCGCATAACGAATGGGATCCGCTTGAGGAAATTATTGTTGGTCGCCTGGAAGGCTCGACCATTCCCTCTGACCATCCTGTTGTTACCTGCAATATTCCTGGCATGGCGGCGCGCGCGCAGGCCCTAGCCGCCGGCTTTCGGTTTCCAAAATTCATGATTGAACCAGCCCAGGAAGAATTGGATAATTTTATCCAGGTCCTCCAAGGGCTCGGCATTATCGTCACACGGCCGGAGGCTTATAATCATAAGCGTAAATTTTCTACGCCAGACTGGTCGTCGCGGGGCTTTTGTAATTCATGCCCCCGTGACAGCATGCTGGTTATTGGTGATGAAATCCTAGAAACTCCGATGGCCTGGCCCTGTCGATATTTTGAAACACATTCTTATAGACCAATCTTGAAAGATTATTTTCGGCGCGGCGCGCGTTGGACATCTGCGCCAAAACCTCAGTTGACTGACGAGCTCTTCGACCCGGATTTTAAACTACCCGAAAAGGGCGCGCCCATGCGCTATATTCTAACTGAGTTTGAACCCGTATTTGACGCCGCTGATTTTTTCCGCTGCGGAAGAGACATTTTCGTTACCCGCTCAAACGTTACGAATGCGATGGGCATTGACTGGCTGCGACGTCATCTTGGTGAAGGTTATCGCATCCATGAGATTAAAAGTCGCTGTCCAAATCCTATGCACATTGACACCACCATTTTGCCGCTGGGATCAGGTAAAGTCCTAATTAATCCAGAATATATCAACCCGGATGAGCTACCAGATATTCTGAAAAAATGGGACATTCTTGTAACTCCAGAACCAGATCCAATCAATGATCGTATTCTTGCGATTACATCCATGTGCGGCAAATGGCTGAGCATGAATATTTTGATGATCGATGAAAAGCGTGTGATTGTTGATCCTCACCACACGAGCATGATGCGCGCGATGGAAAAATGGGGCTTTGAACCAATTCCTGTGCCGTTTTTACACTATGCTGCGTTTGGCGGGGCTTTCCATTGCGCTACTTTAGATGTCCGCCGCCGGGGCGCACTTGAAAGTTACTTTTACTAATAAAAAAACGTCATATGACTTTATCGATCTACTCCACTCAATCTCAACCCGACCATACCGAGGAGAATGAGCGCGATAGAGACAAAGCGGAGAAGCGTCGCGGGTTCATTAAAGAGATAGACGCCGACAATAGCCACTGCAGCGATACTTCCGCCTGTCCAAACAGCATAGGCGGTAGCTGCCGGAATCTCTTTAACAGCTAATCCCAAGCAGCCAATACTGGCGGCCATGAAAAAAACCATAATCACAGAGGGCCAAAAACGTGTAAAACCCTCTGCATATTTCATCCCGATGAGCCATCCTACTTCACATAAACTTCCCATCAGTAAAATTAACCAGGCCATCAATTTTTCTCCACTGCAAACATGCCCTCGAGGTCATTTCCGCTCAATTGAGCCTACTAGGCGCGCGACTTCATAGCGGAGAAATCAAAAACTGCCATCTCAAGAAAATTCAAGGTGAACATCAAGAAAAACAGACCCCACCAATTGATCATTAAGAATCAAGGCAATTAAATAATTTAACCCGCGCAAATTTTAATAGGAAAGGGACGAAAAGACCGCGCTAATGTATTTCTGGAGAATATCGTTGATAGAGGATAAGGATAGAACTTGAATTTGCCTCAAGCTTGCGTCCGTTACGCGCACGGCAACAAGAGAAGTTAGCCCGATCTTATTGGGTTCTATTTACAAAACTTACAAGCAGAGGAACTTAAGTCCATCACTCCGCTAGTGATGGCTCATGATGTTGCGATCCCTGGTCCGGGCCAGAAGAGGAATCAGGCCCAGGACCTGATTTTGGGTCCGACAACGTCGAATTCTTTAACGGCGAACGCCGACGATGCACGATATAAACTGCGTAGGCAGCTAAGACTCCAAGACCCAGCAGAAGATAGATTGGCAGATCCCGCATAAATGTCTTGGCAACGGAAAAAGGAAAGCGGGAGACCCAACGTTCGCCATGCTCTCCAAGCACTGTGACGATGCCAACAAAATATCCCGGTTCGTCAAAAGTATGCTCAAAGTTAATCGTTCCAGATGGGTAAACAGTTGGCGGATGATAAGCCACCGTAACCGCCTCAAGATTTTCGTTCTCTTTTTCTTCCCCTCCAACGTCTTTAACGATACGAAGCTCAACTTTCATATCCCGAAGCTCGGCTTGCTCGGCGTCGAGCACCATAATTACTGGTCCTGTTGATGGGATGTCCTCGCAAAACTCGTTTTTTGAAGCCTCAGGCAAATAGCCTGTAAAATTCATCACATCCGGCCCGATGTTGAGACGGCAGCGCCCCTGAGCGGCACCCAGGCGACCATGCGCTTCGACCGGGGAGACGGTTAAAAGAATAAAGTTACCAACGAAAAGGAGCATAAACGCATTAACCAGCCCAGACCGCCAGGCGGAGTTTGCATCAGAGTGCTTAAAGATCGATTTGGCGAAATCTTGGGTTTGTATCATGATCTCCCCCGAGCTTCGTGTGAAAAAAACACGTAACGAGGTTGGCAAATTTTTAAGAAGGTAGAATAGGGCACTAGGCTATGCTAACTCATTCTTGACAATGAGCAAGGCACAAGGGGCAAATCAGCCGGTATTTGGCGAAATTTGATGGGTCTAACATTTTAACCTGTTGACTGAGGCTGGTTTGAGGCCTTTTGTATCCTCTTTACACCCAATTCTTACGAAGAGTTCATCTCTCGTCGTCTTGCCACCATCCTTTTAGACATACATATTACTTATAGAGATGCGCTTTGCCTCATGAGCCAGCGTAGACTTTTTTTGGAAGATCGAGAGGAACAAATGTCTAATTTCGACGGTAAATCGGGCTTTAGCTATGGACGCGGGGTTGCTCGGTCAACCACGTCGGAAATTGATCAGGGCCTGCGCGCATACATGCTCGGCGTATACAACTATATGGCCGTTGGATTGGCTGTTACCGGCGCTGTCGCGCTCGGCGTATACATACTAGCCGTGGCAAAGGTTGGCGGCGGAGCACTCGCTCTGACGCCATTTGGACAAGCGATCTTCACCTCTCCTTTACGCTGGGTGATAATGCTTTCTCCGCTTGGCTTTATTTTTCTAATGGGCTCAAGGATGCCCCATATGTCCGCTGCCTCGGCAAGAAATATGTTTTTTGCCTTCTCCGCGGTCATGGGCCTTTCACTCTCGTCGGTCTTACTGATCTTTACAGGCGTTTCTGTTGCGCGCGTCTTTTTCATCACAGCAGCTGCTTTTGGCGGCTTGAGCCTCTATGGTTACACAACCGGACGAGACCTTTCCGCTTTTGGGTCTTTCCTTGTTATGGGAGTGTGGGGCCTCATCATCGCAGGCATTGTTAATCTCTTTCTACAATCCACAGGCTTGCAATTTGCTCTGTCAATTCTCTCTGTATTGATCTTTGCCGGGCTTACTGCTTGGGACACCCAGATGATCCGCGAGATGTATTACGAAGGCGATGGCTATGAGCTTGTACAGAAAAAAAGTGTTTTTGGCGCTTTAACGCTTTATCTAGACTTCATAAACATGTTCCAATCGCTACTCTTTTTGTTCGGTGACAGAAACGACTAAAACGCTCTAAAAAATTTAAAGCCCCGTCTAGCGGGGCTTTTTTTATTCCCCATTAATCACTTTGAACTTTGTTTCAAAAACACGCAGCACACGATCAAGTTGGTGGCCGCGACGCAGGATTTGTTCGCCAGCATTCAGGACGGCGTAAACACCCAGACGGCGTGCAAGCTCGGGAATCTTTTCAACTCTATACAGGGGAACCTCGCTCGAGCGGCGAAACACTGAAAAAATTGCTTTGCACGGCATAAAATCCAGCGCGTAGTCCCGCCATTCGCCAGCCGTAACTTTCTTTCCATAAAGATTAAAAAGCAAATTTAACTCGGCGCGGTCAAAGGCGACGCGCGCAGTCGAATACTTCTGTTGCGGCATACCAGAAGACAAGTCATATAGTCTCTCCGCTATGGTGCCGCTCACAATCTGCAACTTAGGCGCTTGAGAGGATCGCGCCTCTGATTTTCTTTCTGGCATGATGTCTATTCCCTCAACGTCAACAGTTTGACTCTCGCTTCCAGCACATGCAAGCAGTGTTAGAATAAACTTTTCCTTCCAGCTATATTGTAAATTACACGCCAATCACCACATCTAGGGCCAAATTCTGGATAAAAACCAAATTGCAAGAGTCTAAGAAAAAGTCTGGGAGACAAGATGACGAAAGAGACTGTTTCCGCCACCGCAGATAAAAACGACCTCGCCGAAGCGGCCGATTTTGGTTTCGAAGCAAATGTCGAACAATTGTTGGAGTTAATGACACATTCCGTTTACTCGGAAAAAGATGTCTTCCTCAGAGAGCTTATTTCTAACGCTGCAGACGCATGTGAAAAACTTCGCTATGAATCGCTGTCAGACGCCAAGCTCGCAGCAGTGGCCAACGCGCCTCTAATAAAGATCAGCCTCGATCAGGATAAGCGCACAATAACAGTTGCCGATAACGGTATCGGCATGTCGCGCAATGATTTGATAACTGCGCTTGGCTCGATCGCGAATTCAGGAACTCGCGCCTTCCTAGAGAAAATCAACAAAGCAAAATCTGAAAATGAGACTGGCCTGATCGGCCGCTTTGGTGTTGGATTTTACTCCGCTTTTATGGTTGCAGAAAAAGTTGACGTCGCAACGCGTCGCGCCGGCGAAGAGCAAACTTGGTTGTGGAGTTCAGAGGGAAAAGGCCGTTACTCGATTGCGCCACTACTCTTATCCGATGCCCCGGAATATGGCACAATAGTAACGATACACCTGAACAAGGATAGTGAAGAATTTCTTGAAACCTGGCGAATTGAAAAAATCATCTCGGAACATTCAGGAGCTGTATCTACACCAATTGATCTCCTTTCAGACTCTGGCGAAGAGAGTAAACGTATCGCTGACGGCGTTGCTTTATGGACAAAACCGAAATCCGAGATTACTCAGGAGGAATACACAGATTTCTACCGTCAACTCTCTGGTCAGTTTGACGATCCCGCCTTAACGGCGCACTGGCGCGCTGAAGGACGTACTGAATATACCGTCCTCGCCTTTATTCCTGGAGCTAGACCGTTAGACCTCTTTGATCCAGCACGTAAGAGTAAGACAAAACTTTATGTGCGTCGTGTGCTGATCTCTCAGAGTGCAAATCTTTTACCAGCCTGGTTACGGTTTGTACGCCTGGTCGTCGATAGCGCAGATCTGCCACTGAATGTCTCTCGTGAAGTGGCGCAAAAAAGTCCAGAAATTTTGGCCATTGGCAAAGCAATCACCTCAAAATTACTTCAAGAGCTCACAAAAATTTGCGAAAATGATAGCGAAAAATTTGCTACCATTTGGGAAAATTTTGGCGCTGTAATAAAAGAAGGTCTCCATGAAGATCCTTCCCGACGAGATGCGCTTTTTGCCTTGGCGCTTTTTGCATCAACTAAAAGCGATAAAAAAAATCGCAGTTTAAAAGATTATGTGGCGGATCTGAAAGAAAATCAGACGGCAATTTATTATATCACAGGCGAAGACGCCAAACGCTTAGCGGCAAGCCCTCAGATTGAAGGGTATCGCGCGCGTGGAATTGAAGTGCTCCTATTAGATGACTCAGTCGACGCATTTTGGGTGACAAGTGCTCTAGGTTTTGAGGGAAAACCCTTCAAATCTGTTACACAGGGACTGTCAGATATAGATGCTACCCCCCAAATCGAAAAGTCAGAGACTGAGACAGTAACTCCCCCTGATGTCGATGCATTAGTCAAAGCACTTAAAGCAACGCTTGGTGAGTCAATTGAAGATGTGCGCGTTTCAACGCGTCTTACTGAAAGCGCGGCTTGCCTCATTGCTTCAGATCAAGGATTGGATAGACAATTGGCAAAAATTCTATCCGAACATGGTCAATTAGGCTTAATGAGCAAGCCCATTCTTGAAATTAATCCAACGCATGCCGCAATTCAGACATTGGGTTCCTTGCTTCGCGAAAAAGGCCAGGAAGCGGCGCAAGATAGGATGCATCTCTTAGTCGATCTTGCGCGGGTTGCCGACGGCGAGCTCCCTCAAGAGCCCGCAGCCTTTACTAAAAGATTGGCCAAACTCATGGCCCAAAGTTCTTAAAATTAGTGACCTTAGCTACAAAAAATCTTTCTCGTCATCAAGCAGTCTTCGCCATCAAGCAACGTCTGCTTGAGGCGGGCGTTGACACAGCAGATGAAGACGCGCGTATCCTTCTGCGCGCAGCAACTAGCTTAACTCGGCTAGAGTTGGCAACCCAACCGCAGACTGCTTTAAGTCATGAACAATGCCAAATCCTCGATCAATATGTAACACGCCGCGAGGCACATGAGCCAGTTTCCCGAATTCTGGAGTCTAGAGGATTTTGGACAGTTGATTTGTTGATTGCGCCCAATGTGCTGGATCCCAGACCTGATACGGAAACGCTTGTCGAAACCGCCTTATCACTTCTCGAAAACACCCCCAACGCCCCAATCAAAATCCTAGAACTCGGCGCTGGCTCTGGAGCAATTGTCTGCGCCTTATTAAGCGAATTACCAAAAGCTCAGGCGGTTGTTGTGGATCTCTCTCCTCACGCCTGCCAAGCAAGCAAAGTCAATCTTGCCCGTTGCGGCTTGAGCAACCGCGCATTTGTGCTCCAGGGCCGATGGCATGAAGCCTTACAGGCACAATTTGATCTTGTTATTTCTAATCCGCCCTATATCGCTTCAGCTGAACTTAATGCTCTACCGCCCTCTGTTCGGCTCTACGATCCCATATTGGCATTGGATGGGGGCACTGACGGCCTAGACTGCTACCGCGCTATAATCAAGGACATACCAAGACTGTTAAAACCCAATGGCTTGCTCGTTTTTGAGCTTGGAATTGGCCAAGCTACTGACGTTCGACCAATGCTGGAGGCGATGAAACTGGAGATTAAAACAATCGCCCGGGATCTCGGCGGCCATGAGCGCGCCCTTGCTGCAAGAGCCATTCAAAATGCTCAGTAAGCGATTTAGGAGGCTTCATCAGTTCCTCTAGGAGAAACGCCAAGTCTCACAGCCCTGCCTGGATCCTATAGGGTTTTGAGTCCTTTAGGCCTCTTGGCGCAGAGGCCGATAGAGATTATAGTAGTGAAATTACTCCCGCTTTTCGTCAACATCGGGATGAGGCCGGACTGTGACGCTGGCCTCGCCGCGTAAGCGGAAACCAACGACTGGCGCAGGCGTGCCGACGTGTATGACGAAGGTGTCACCGTAGTTTTCGACTATGCAAAACGCGAGTTACGCGCCTGGTCAATAAAACGTGCGGGGTATGAATGTAAGCTGCGCTCTTTGTTATCGTGCGCGCCTGAAGAAGTGGCGACGTAATGAGTTTAGCGTAGCGCCATAAGAAGCGCGCCTATGAGCTCAGCGCGCGAGAGCATGGTGCCTTTTGTATCAATCATGCGCGCAACAGGCGCGTTCGGTCGCTTCGCTTTACGCAAGGGTCTCACATTTGACCTTTGCGCCAAATATTCACAGGGGCAGCGCAATCAGCGCAGAGTGTATTGGGGTATTTAATGAGACCAGGCCAAAATAATAACAACAACAAAAGAATGCGCAGTCGAAACAGCGGTCGTCGAGGACCCAATCCCCTCACTCGCTCCTATGAGTCAAACGGACCTGATGTTAAAATCCGCGGCACAGCGCAGCATATTGCTGAGAAATATTTGCAGCTCGCTCGCGACGCACAATCTTCTGGTGACACAATTATGGCGGAAAGCTTGCTCCAACATGCTGAGCACTATTTTCGATTAATAGCCGCCGCACAGCAACAACAGGCCGCACCAGGTTTTCCACGTCAACAAAATGACTCTGATATTGATATCGGCGACGAGGATGATGATTTCTCAGGGTTGCCAGATCGGTTTGCGCCGCTCTCCGAGCGCTTGCCGGCTGCGTATCAAACGCCGCAACAACAGCCACAGCCCTACGCCCAACAACCTCAACCGCACTTTGTCCCCCAGGCACCTCAACCTTTTGAAGACCGATCGATGACAGAAATGCGCTCTGACCAACGTCAAGATCGTGAATTCCGACAAGATCGCAACCCACGACAAGATCGTGGCGGTTATAATGACCGCGGTCGCAACCGGCATGGCGACAATGGCGAGCGTCAGCGCTATGGACAGCAAGGCGGCTACGAGCGTCCCGATCGCGAAGCTCCTCGAGACAATCGGCGCTACCATCAACGCGCCGAGACACCAACAGAAGTGCCCGCATCTAACTTACCTTCTTTCATTACCGCGCCTTCTCCGATCCCTCGAGGTGTTAACGGTGAAAATGAGGGAGAGGTTGGCTTCAATGAGGATCACAATCAGAATCGAGAACATGAAGGCGTCGGCTATCATTTAAGTTCACGCCGTCGTCGCCGACCGCGGATGGGCGAGGAACTGAATACAGAGCCGCGCGGAGATGAGACTATTGATGCTGGCAACCCACCCGTTGAGCCTGACATTATTTAAGCTCATAATAACTCAAGCGTGTCGCCTAGGGCGACACGCCCCGCAGAAATAACGCGCGCATAAACGCCGCAGTCATAATGTCCAAAGTTTTTATACAGGGATTGAACAACATCCATGTCCCTAATCCCAGTTTCTGGCTCGACGCCGGTCGCCGCGCAGCGGTCTGTCATTTTCAATATCTCTAACCGCGCCTCGCCCAAACGCATCTCACGGCCTAGCCAACCGGTTTCCTCCCAAGGTGCGGCCTTATCAATGTAAATATTCGCCCTGAATCTGAGTGGATCGACATTCTTGTTAAGCGCCTGGGTAATCGCCTTCACGCTCGACAGATTGACCAAAGAAATAAAACCAGATTTTGAATCTGTGAACCGGAAGCCCTCCGGAGCCGTGAGCAATCGTACAGCGCCGCGGAGCTCATTTTGAGCATACTCAGACAAATATGCCTCAACCCTCTCACGCCCGCTCTGATCCAATAAACAAGCTTGAACGCTTAACTGCTCTCCCATTTTAATCGTCAAAACGCCTGTCTTATCCTCATAACGTGTCTTGAGCTTTGCCAAAGCGTCATTTTTCATTAGCATCAGGAATTTGATCTTTGGCTGATGCACCGGCACTTTTGGATCAAAACCCGATGGTCCATTTTCTAACGCAAAAAGCCTGTCTCCGGGGAAATAGCCCGCCTCCACCAACTCAACCGCCGTCAAGGGCTCTGCAGAAAGTCCCTTAACAGGATAGCGGTAAAGAGAATCGAGATACATCAATCAGTCCCCCCAACATACGCTAAAACTGCGACATTAAGCCCAGCGATCAGAAAACGAAAAGCGCTGCTCTCATAAAATTCTCCTCTTTTAAAATCAGCATACTTTTCCCATATCAGGATTACAGATCGCCAAAAGGGTTCTGCAGGTTTTGACTTAAAGCGCGCTGCTATATGGGGCGGCTTTTTGGTCGTAAGGGGTAGATGATGAATTTTGAGAAATACACGGAACGCGCTCGCGGCTTTGTTCAATCCGCTCAATCGCTAGCAATGAGGGAGGGTAATCCCCAGTTTACGCCTGAGCATCTGCTAAAGGTCCTTCTCGATGATGAACAAGGACTATCAGCTGGGCTTATCGATCGCGGAGGCGGTCAGTCGCGTGCAGCTCTGCAAAAAACTGAAAGTTTTCTGACCAAGCAACCTAGAGTTGACGGCTCAGGAGCTGGTCAGGTTTATCTCACGCCGACCTTAGCACGGATTTTCGATACTGCTGAGAAGATTGCGCAAAAAGCAGGTGACTCCTACGTCACAGTCGAGCGCTTGCTCTTGGCGATTGCAATGGAACGCGACTGCGAAGCAGCGCGCATTTTGACCGAGATCGGGGTAACGCCTCAATCTCTCAATGCGGCTATTGAAGATTTACGCAAGGGTCGCACAGCAGATTCTGCTTCTGCAGAAAACGCTTATGAAGCGTTACGCAAATATGCGCGCGATCTGACTGAGGCGGCGCGTGAGGGAAAGCTAGACCCTGTGATTGGTCGTGATGAAGAAATTCGCCGTACAATCCAGGTTCTCTCGCGCCGTACAAAAAATAACCCTGTACTGATTGGCGAACCTGGCGTTGGTAAGACAGCCATTGTCGAAGGACTAGCGCTGCGCATCGTTAATGGTGATGTGCCAGAATCACTGGAAAATAAAAAGCTCCTTGCTCTGGACATGGGTGCTTTAATTGCCGGCGCAAAATATAGAGGCGAGTTTGAGGAACGTCTCAAATCAGTTCTGAGCGAAGTAACAAGCGCTGAGGGTGAGATCATCTTATTCATTGATGAAATGCACACCTTGGTCGGCGCTGGCAAAAGTGATGGCGCGATGGATGCATCAAATTTATTGAAACCAGCTTTAGCGCGGGGAGAATTACACTGCGTTGGCGCAACCACACTAGATGAATATCGTAAGCACGTTGAAAAAGATGCTGCGCTTGCGCGCAGATTCCAGCCGATATTTGTAGATGAGCCAACCGTAGAAGATACAATTTCTATTCTCCGCGGCCTCAAAGAAAAATACGAACTACATCATGGCATCCGGATTTCCGACTCTGCAATTGTTGCTGCCGCTACTTTATCTAATCGATATATCGCAGATCGCTTTTTGCCAGATAAAGCTATCGATCTAGTTGACGAGGCCTCATCACGCCTACGCATGCAAATCGATTCAAAACCGGAAGAACTGGATGAATATGATCGCCGTATCATCCAGCTTAAGATTGAGCAAGAAGCCCTTAAGAAGGAGTCTGACCCAGCATCAAAAGATCGACTTCAAAAGATTGAGTCTGAACTCTCTGAGTTGGAAGAAAAATCATCTGCACTTACAACTCGGTGGCGTGCAGAAAAAGATAAGCTTGGTAGCGCACAAAAAGTTAAAGAGCAACTTGAAGCTTTTCGAAATGAGTTGGCACAAGCCCAACGTCGCGGCGAATATCAACGCGCTGGTGAATTGACCTATAGCCTAATACCTGAGCTAGAAAGAAAGCTCGCTCAAACAGAACAAAAGACAGACGCTCTCGTCGATGAAGCGGTCACGGCTGATCATATCGCCCAGGTGATTTCGCGTTGGACAGGCGTACCTGTGGATAAAATGTTAGAGGGCGAACGCGAGAAGCTGCTGCATATGGAAGACATGCTTGCCAAGCGTGTAATTGGACAACGCGAAGCTGTGACGGCTGTTGCAACCGCTGTACGCCGTGCGCGCGCCGGCTTACAAGATCCCAATCGTCCAATTGGCAGCTTTATTTTCCTTGGCCCCACAGGCGTTGGCAAAACAGAACTAACAAAAGCTCTCGCCAGTTTCTTATTCGATGATGAAACCGCCATGGTGCGATTAGATATGTCGGAATACATGGAAAAACATTCTGTCTCCCGCTTAATCGGAGCGCCGCCGGGCTATGTTGGATATGAAGAGGGCGGTGCACTAACTGAAGCGGTTCGTCGGCGACCTTATCAAGTTGTTTTGTTTGACGAAATTGAAAAAGCGCATCCTGATGTCTTCAATATCCTACTCCAGGTTCTTGATGATGGACGACTGACTGATGGGCAAGGTCGTACAATCGATTTCAAAAATACGCTCATCATTATGACCTCCAATCTGGGTGCCGATTTATTGGTCATGCAGCAAGAGGGAGAGGATTCAAGTGCAGTACATTCAGAAGTTATGAATGTCGTGCGCGGTCATTTTAGACCAGAATTCCTTAATCGTATTGACGAAATCATCTTGTTCCATCGCCTAAGACGCGTGGATATGAGTGCAATTGTCGATATTCAGTTCCTGCGACTAGCAAAACTGCTTGAGGATCGAAAAATTATCCTTAAACCAGACAGCAGTGCGCGGGATTGGCTGGCCAATAAAGGCTACGACCCAGCCTACGGCGCAAGACCTCTCAAACGCGTGATGCAGAAAGAACTTCAAGACGCGCTTGCTGAACGCTTGCTGGCCGGAGAAATCATTGATGGAGCAGCCGTCAGCATATCAGCCGATGCGCAAGCTCTCTTAATTGATGGCAAGCCTACGCGCCGAGTTGATCGAGATGCGCCGTTATTTCTCAAAGCTGCAGGAAATGCTTAAGCTGACGACTAACGATCTCCGTGCTCCAAGATTGCGCACGGAGATCTTTATAATTTCCGCAAGGCAACGGCCTCAATATGATGGTCTGCGCTTTTAGTTAAAATAAGACTGGCGCGCGAACGCGTGCTGGCAATGTTATGACGTAAATTCTCTAGATTGATCGTCGTCCAAATATTTTTTGCAATTGCGATCGCATCCAAATCGTTAAGCTCTGCATATTTACGAAAGTAAGAACGCGGATCACGAAAAGCCGTCTCACGTAAATTTAGAAAACGGTCGATATACCATTGCTCCAAAACATTTTCTGGTGCATCAAGATAAACTGAAAAATCAAAAAAATCTGAAACAAATGGAATGTCGCGAGGATGCCGCGAGGCTCTTGCGGCTAAGACGTTCACGCCTTCAACGATCAAAATATCAGGGCGATCAATACAAATCCTCTCCCCCTCAACCACATCATACACAAGATGAGAATAGACCGGCGCGATCACTTGGCGCTGACCAGCTTTTACATCTGAGAGAAACCGCAACAAAGCTTTATTGTCATAGCTTTCTGGAAAACCTTTTTTCTCCATCAGGCCCTCACGCTCAAGAATAGCGTTAGGCAAGAGAAATCCATCTGTTGTGATCAATTCTACTTTTGGCGTATTAGGCCAACGAGAAAGAAGCGCCCGCAAAACGCGCGCCGTCGTCGACTTGCCAGCAGCAACGGAGCCAGCGACGCCAATAATATAAGGCACCTTACCATCTTCTGCGCCCAAGAAACGCTGGGTTGCTTTAAATAGCCCCTGGGTCGCAGCGACATAGAGCGCAAGTAAGCGCGATAGCGGAAGGTAAATCTCGATCACTTCCTCAAGTGAAATTGGATCGCCTAGCGATTTTACGCGCGACAAATCGTCGATTGTTAGCGTTAAAGGCGTGTCTGCTCTTAATTGAGCCCAATCGGCGCGCGTAAAGCGCCGATAGGGCGAGAGTGCAACGCCAGACTCAAAGGATGGTACTAGCGTCACTGCGCGACTCCGCGCGAAGCCTTTTCTGCTAGACCAGACTGATTAGTACGGCGCTCTAATTCGCTTAACACATCCGCAAGCGGCAGATCTCTAGCTTCGAGAAGAACAAGTAAATGATAAAGCACATCAGCTGTCTCAGCTGTTAGCGCTTTTTTATCTCCCTCAATTGCTGCAATGACCGCCTCTACAGACTCCTCCCCAAATTTTTTAGCAATTTGTGAAACGCCCGCGTCAAACAAACTTTTTGTATATGATTTTGAGGCATGGTCATTACGGCGAGATTTAATCAATTCCACGAGACTATTAAGAGAAAAACTCATTGCGCCTCCAGTCCATCCATGCGTATTGGCACGCCAGCGGCTGCCATAAATCTTTTTGCCTGCGGTATAGAGTATTCTCCGAAATGAAAAATCGACGCAGCAAGCACAGCAGTTGCACGCCCCTCATTAATTCCTGCCACTAAATGATCAAGATTGCCAACACCGCCCGACGCAATCACCGGCACATCGACAGCATCCGTAACGCTGCGGGTAAGCTCAAGATCAAATCCACTTTTAGTTCCGTCTCGATCCATTGAGGTTAGCAAGATTTCGCCAGCGCCAAGACTTGTAACTTTTTTGGCGAACTCAACAGCATTTATTCCTGTCGATCGTCGCCCACCATGCGTAAAGATTTCCCATACGCCAGGCTGAACGCTTTTGGCGTCAATTGCTACAACGACACATTGAGAGCCAAATTTTTCTGCGGCTTCGCGCACAAAATCGGGATTTGAAACAGCTGCTGAATTAATGGAGGCCTTATCGGCTCCGGCAAGCAAAAGCTGACGAATATCTTCAAGTGTGCGAATACCACCTCCAACCGTAAGTGGCATAAAACACGCCTCTGCCGTGCGACTGACAACGTCGAGTAGAATACCGCGATTTTCATGGCTTGCAGTAATGTCAAGAAAACAAAGTTCATCTGCGCCAGCAGCGTCATAGGCGATTGCGCATTCAACTGGATCGCCAGCATCACGAAGATCAACGAAATTGACGCCTTTAACGACGCGACCTTCCTTGACATCAAGACAGGGGATAACACGCGCCTTAAGCATCCTAAACCTCTGACAGGGATTGCGCCTGACGAATGAGCGTCAACGCCTCAACAGGATCCAAGCGCCCATCATAGAGCGCTCTGCCGGTAATGGCGCCTGCTAGCTTAGCGCAATCGATTTGTAAAATTCTTTCAATGTCGCGCAATGAAGCCAATCCGCCAGATGCAATAACAGGTATTGAAACAGCGTGTGCAAGCGCAAGTGTCGATTCAATATTTAGCCCCATGAGCACGCCATCCCGTGCGATATCTGTATAAATAATCGCTGCTACACCAACGTCTTCAAAATTTTTTCCAAGCTCTAGCGCCGACATTTTTGTTGTGCGCGCCCAACCATCAACCGCCACCATGCTATCCCGCGCATCAATGCCCACCGCAACTTGTCCCGGATAGAGCCGCGCTGCTTCCCTCACAAAAGAGGGATCATTAACAGCCGCCGTACCAATGATGACGCGGCTGACGCCCTTATCCAACCAGCCAGCCAAAGTGCGCATATCTCTGACGCCGCCACCCAGCTGAACCGGTATTTTTAACTTGTGAAGAATATCTTCAACAGCCTGCCTGTTGCGTGGCGCGCCTGCAAAAGCGCCATCAAGATCGACAACATGCAAATATTCAAATCCCTGCTGTTCAAAAGATAGTGCCTGGTTAACCGGGTCGCTATTAAAAACAGTCGCTCGTTCCATGTCGCCTTGTACGAGACGTACACATTGGCCTTCTTTTAAATCAATTGCAGGAAACAAAATCACGGACGCCACCCTAAAAAGTTAGCAATAAGCGCAAGACCAAGCCCCTGGCTCTTTTCAGGATGGAATTGAACGCCGATGAGATTATCACGCGCAACAGCTGCCGTAAGCGGGGTGCCATAATTTGTATAAGCTAAGACATCTTCTGGATGAGAAGGGATCACGTGATAAGAATGCACAAAATAAGCGTGCAATCCTCTCTCTCCCGTAACAATATTCTCAAAAACAGCATGCTTACGAGTAAGATCAAGCGTATTCCAGCCCATATGCGGAATTTTAAGATCAGGACTGGCAGGTTTTATCGCTTGAACATCGCCGGCAATCCATCCCAGTCCCAGCGTCTCACCATGCTCTAACCCTCGAGCAGCCATCAGTTGCATTCCAACGCAAATACCCAGAAAAGGCTGCCCCCGCCGCTGCGTCACCTCAATTAACGCATCATAGAGGCCCGCCAATACCATCAAGCCACGACGGCAGTCTGCAAAAGCGCCCACGCCTGGCAACACAACTCGATCAGCTTTTGCAATAATATCTGGATCGCTTGTTACAAGAATTTTGGTCTTATTTTGAGGTTCATTCGCCGCACGCTCAAACGCTTTTCGGGCGGAGTGCAAATTCCCAGATCCATAATCAATAATGACTGTTGTCACGCATTCTGCTCCGAACCAGCAGGTAGCAAATCAGAATTGCGCCAACGTGAAAAAAAAACTTCTTCTGCCTCTTCGTCGCTATCGCTAACTACCAAATCGCGTGCGACGTAACCACGGCGCTCCAAAATCAAAGCGAAGAGATGGGTGGCTTCAAAACCAAACCATGCGGCAAAAACCAAGGAGAGTGACAAGACCGCCTCACTGGGAACGCCAAGTTTCAATGAAACGAAAATCCAACCGATCGCCACCAAGACCCAAAGCATCGCTATCACCCAAGCGCCTCTCCAAAGCAGCCATAAAGGCCCAAAGAAAAAAGCCGAAAAGCAAAAGCCATCACGCAGAAATATAATTTTATCAATGCGTGATTTATCTTCTGGCGTCGCAGCTTTCGAGACCGGCGGACAATGAACCGTGTAAATGGCCATGCAGGGCCGCTCCTTGGCTGTAATCTTAAAACTGAGCTTTGCGCTAGGCCGTCAATGTGCCTTTTGTTGAGGGAGCCTCGCTCTGTGACCGCCGAGGATCATGAGCGATTGCCCTGCCCAAAGCGCGCGCAAATCCCTTAAAAGTGCTTTCAGCAATATGATGGCTATTGACCCCCCGCAGGCTGTCTATGTGCAAGCCAACCCGGGCATGCACTGCAAAAGCCTGAAAAAATTCTCTCATCAGCTCCGTATCAAATTCACCGATGCGCTGAGCTGGAAAACTAACGTTATAGACAAGAAAGGGACGACCTGAGATATCAATGACAACACGCGTTAACGCCTCATCGAGCGGCGCATGCGCCTCCCCGTAACGCGCAATGCCGCTGCGATCGCCTAAAGCGCGATCGACGGCTTGGCCCAGAGCAATGCCGACATCCTCTACGGAATGATGGCCATCAATGTGCAAATCACCCTTGGCCAGCACCGTGAGATCAAGTGGCGCATGTCTCGCAATTTGATCTAGCATATGGTCAAAAAAACCAATGCCTGTGGTGATCTCTCCCTTGCCAGCCCCTTCAAGATTAACCGTGACGGAGATACTGGTCTCTTTGGTATTGCGCTGGATTGTTGCGCTACGCATGGAAATTTGGCCTTTTTGGAGCCCCTCCTTCAAGAGGAGGCAGCGGATTGCGGCAGGTTTTAGCAATTTCAATAGGGTTTTGCCACCCACAGAACAGGCCACACCGAGATGACTTCGCACTGCTGATGGCCTAACTGGCCATTATGCCTCAGAAAGACATAAAATTTTGTAAAGCCGAGCCATTCGATCCTTAAAAATGCACAGACAAACTTGCTGAAAAGCGCGATCAACCCTAATTCCCTCAAACTCACCAGTTTAGTAGGCCAAAATGACAAGCGATTACTCTTCCCCTCCCCTAATGCATGCAACGACAATTATTCTGGTCAAAAAAAACAGACAGACCGTTATTGCAGGGGATGGTCAGGTGAGTCTTGGGCAGACGATCATGAAAGGGAATGCGCGTAAAGTAAGACGCCTCGGCAAAGGTGATGTCATTGCCGGCTTTGCCGGAGCTACAGCTGATGCCTTTACCCTCTTCGAGCGATTGGAAACGAAACTCGAACAATATCCAGGACAATTGATGCGCTCATGCGTTGAACTCGCCAAGGACTGGCGAATGGATCGTTATTTACGAAGGCTAGAAGCGATGATGTTGGTTGCAGATAAGGATGTTGGCCTTGTCCTGACCGGTTCAGGAGATGTGTTAGAGCCTGAGGGCGAAAATCATTGCGCCGTCGCCGCAATCGGCTCTGGCGGCAATTACGCATTAGCCGCTGGACGCGCTTTAATCGATACGCCAGCTGATGCAGAAACCATCGCACGCAAGGCTATGACGATTGCTGGCGATATCTGCGTCTATACCAATCATAACTTGGTCATAGAGCAAATTTAATTCCCTAATGAGCAGTAATTAACCCTGAGCTAAAGGAACAGACCATGGCGGATTTTTCGCCGCGTGAAATTGTCTCGGAATTGGACCGTCACATCGTTGGACAAAATGATGCAAAACGGGCTGTCGCCATAGCTCTGCGCAATCGTTGGCGTCGTCTGCAGCTTAATGGACAAATGCGGGAAGAGGTTTTACCAAAAAATATATTAATGATTGGCCCTACAGGCTGCGGAAAAACAGAAATTGCACGCCGACTAGCGCGCCTCGCCAATGCACCCTTTTTAAAAGTAGAAGCGACAAAGTTCACAGAAGTTGGTTATGTCGGCCGTGATGTAGAACAAATCATCCGCGACCTGATAGAAGTGGCCCTCGCCATGGTGAAGGAGCGACGACGACAAGAAGTGACAATTCGCGCCGAGCAGGCCGTTGAAGAGCGTTTACTTGACGCCTTAGTTGGCGCAGCCTCTTCCTCACCAACACGCGAGTCTTTTCGTCAACGTCTTCGGGCTGGCGAGCTTGATGAAAAAGAAGTAGAAATTGAACTTGCTCAAAATAGCACCGGACCAATATTCGAACTGCCCAATATGCCAGGAGCAAATATCTCTGCTTTTTCTATTAGCGATCTGTTGGGTAAAAACTTTCAAGGTCGGGGTAAAATTAGAAAATTAAGCGTAGCCGAAGCTCAGCTTCCCCTCTTAGCAGAAGAAAGCGACAAGCTCATTGATCAAGAAGAAAGTATTCGTGAAGCGATCTTAGAAGTTGAGAATAACGGGATCGTCTTCATAGATGAGATGGATAAGATATGCGCAAGCGAAGGTCGTCGTGGCGCTGATGTATCTCGCGAAGGCGTGCAGCGTGATCTACTCCCACTCATCGAAGGCACAACGGTCGCAACAAAACATGGTCAGGTTAAAACAGACCATATTTTATTCATCGCCTCTGGCGCGTTTCATGTCTCAAAGCCCTCCGACTTGCTGCCTGAACTTCAAGGACGCCTTCCGATACGAGTGGAATTAGCCTCTCTTAAGGAAGAAGATTTTCGGCGTATCTTGACTGAAACAGAAGCCTGTCTAACAAAGCAATATGTCGCCTTGTTAAATACAGAAGGCGTCACGCTTGAATTCTCATCTTGCTCAATTGCAGCCATTGCGCGCATCGCCGTAGCCGTCAACACAGCCGTTGAGAATATTGGCGCCCGTCGCCTACAAACTGTTATGGAGCGCGTTTTGGACGACATTAGCTTTACCGCTCCAGATCGGATCGGTGAAAAATTCGTCGTTGACTCAGAATATGTAGAAAATCATATCGGTGACCTAGCTCAAAACAGAGATTTGAGCCGATTCATCCTATAACGGCCCTCAGAGCAAGTCGGATTAGTAGCCTAACTTGCTTATCGGCTAGAGCATTGCAATAAGATCGACAAAATTCTTCACCAAGAACGGCGCACTCATGACGACTTCTCTCCAACGGGTATTTTCTGGCGTTCAATCGACAGGCAACTTGCATTTGGGAAATTATCTCGGGGCCATTGTAAAATTTGTCGAACTACAAAAAAGTTTTGAGTGCCTATACTGCGTCGTTGACCTCCATGCCATTACTGTGCCGCAGAATCCAATTGAATTACGCAATAACACCCGTGAAATTGCCGCGGCATTTCTCGCATGCGGCATTGATCCAAAAAAAAATATTGTTTTTAATCAAAGTCAGGTTCCTGAACACGCAGAACTTGCCTGGGTATTAAATTGTGTTGCTCGCATCGGTTGGCTTAACCGGATGACACAGTTTAAAGATAAAGCCGGTAAAGATCGTGAAAACGCCTCTGTCGGCCTACTCGATTATCCTGTGTTGATGGCAGCTGATATACTCATTTATCGCGCAACTCATGTTCCAGTCGGAGATGATCAAAAACAGCATCTCGAACTCGCTCGCGATATTGCGCAAAAATTTAATAACGACTTCTCTGAGTCAATTGCCCACAATGGATATGGCGAGGCGTTTTTCCCCTTACCAGAACCCCTCATTTCCGGCCCAGCCACGCGTGTAATGAGCCTAAGAGATGGGACTAAAAAAATGTCAAAATCTGATATTTCAGATTACTCTCGCATTAATCTTGCCGATGACGCCGATCAAATCGCGCAGAAAGTTCGCAAGGCCAAGACCGACCCTGAAGCGCTACCAAGCGAAGAAAAAGGTCTCGAAGGACGTCCAGAAGCTGATAATTTAGTTGGTATTTTTGCTGCACTTTCTGGCCGCGCCAAGGCAGATATCTTAAGCGAATTCGGCGGAGCTAATTTCTCTAACTTCAAAAACGCCCTAGTTGACGTGGCTGTTGCAAAACTCGCGCCCATAACTGCTCGCATGCGCGAGATAAGAGCAGATGAAACCTATGTTGACACAATCCTTCGTGACGGATCGGAACGCGCTCGCTTCATAGCGCGTGAAAACATGAACGCAGTCAAAGATATCGTTGGTTTCTTGCGCTAAAAACCAAGCGATTGAGGCTTTGGCCCACCAGAAGCCCAGTCTAGAAGCTCAACAAGATGCATCACTGGGACTTGTGATTGTGTAGCAATGTGCATCATGCACCCAAAATTACCAGCTGCTATTATATGCGGATTAAGACTATTAATGTTTGCAAGCTTACGCTGAAGTAACTGTTGAGATAATTCTGGCTGCAATAAATTGTACGTTCCAGCCGAACCACAACAAATATGTCCCTCAGGGACAGCCATCGCCTCAAAGCCTGCACGTTCGATCAAATCATAAGGCTCATGCGTTATTTTTTGCCCATGCTGCAATGAGCAAGCCGAATGATACGCAACCCGCAATTTCGGCATTTCTTGAGTGTTTTTATAGTCTAATTTATTGATGACTTCGCTAATATCGACAGCTCTTTCAGAAACCGCGGCGGCTCCTTCTCGCATTTCCGGATCTTCCCGAAAAAGAAATTTATAATCTTTAATTGTCGTCCCACATCCAGAGGCATTCACAACAATATAATCAAGGCCAGCCGTGTCGATCTCATGCTTCCACGCCTTAATATTACTTCGCGCTAGTTGGTATGATTGCTCTACTTTTCCTAAGTGATGCGCTACGGCCCCGCAGCATCCCACTCCCTCAAGAATAATAACTTCCGCGCCAAACCGTGTAAGCAGTCTTATTGTTGCTTCATTTATTGTCGTATCAATCACTGTCTGCGCGCATCCGCTCAATAAGGCAACGCGCATACGTCGATCGCCCTGCGCTGGAATAATTTGCGGTCGATCCGCAAGGGATGGTGGCGGTAATTTTTTAGGCAACGGAGAAAGAAAGGAGCGGATATTTTTAGGTAAATAAGCTTGAAAAGGCATAATGAAATGCGCCAAACGCAAGACTGCGCGGAAAATTTTTGGGCGAGGTAAAATAAAAGCAAGTATATCTCGCTTGAATCTCTGACTTATTGAACGTGATGCTGTTTCTTCTATAAATGCACGCGCATGATCAACAAGGTGCATGTAATCAACGCTAGAGGGACAAGTCGTCATACAGGATAAACATGAGAGACATCGATCAATGTGATAGGTCGTACGCGGATCTGCTGAAACATTTTTCTCAAACATTTCTTTAATAAGATAAATACGCCCACGCGGCGAATCGAGCTCATTAGCAGTTAATAAATACGTTGGGCAGGTTGCGAGACAAAAACCGCAATGGACACAGGTCCGCAGAATCTTTTCTGATTGCGCCATTTCAGGATCAGCCAGCGCAGTAAGTGAAAACTGAGTTTGCATGCTTTAAAACTCTGCTCTCAATCGACCGCGCTCTAAAATACACGCTGGATCGAACGAAAATTTAATTCTTGACGTTAGTTGAGCCAAAACTTTTGGCTGAGGATGAAATACATCTATGCTGGCGCGCGTCTCTACATTTGCGCGGATCAGCGTGCCATGCCCCCCCGCCTGATCGACTATGGCACGAATGATCTTAGCATAGGCATGCGGCGCGGGGGCAATCGCCAGCCAAATCAGGCCTCCAGCCCAATCATAAAAATAGCCTTGAATGGGCAGCCCTGCGCTTTGCAAAGATTCAATAACATCAATTCCATCACGCGGGGCGACAGAGAGGCGCCAAATCTGTCCATCGCAGGCTTTAATCGGCTCAATATTTTTAATTTTTTTCCAAAAAAGTTTTGACTCTTCTTCACTTAGAAGCGTTCGCTCTAAATCATTTTCTGTAAGCTCAAGACACAAACTTTCACACCGCGAAGCAACAGAAATCTCTGGTCCCTCTAGTCTTAAGGCAGCAATATTCTGATCAAAGTCTTCCATTTGGCCTGCTGGGATCATGCAAAGCCCAGATACTTCATGGGGTGAGGCAGTTGCCTGGCGCAATAAATTTAGGCATTCACGCTCTGTCCGCTGAAGTAAAATAAGCGTCTTTTCTGTCTCAGCTTTTGGCATAACCTTTAAAGTAATATCCGTTAGTGCAGCTAACGTTCCATAAGAACCACAGACTAATTTTGACAGATCAAAACCAGTAACATTTTTCACCACACGTCCACCTGACTTAATAAGCTCTCCCCTACCCGTTACGGCGCTAAAACCCAGAAGATGATCGCGCGCAGCACCAGCTTTGATCCGCCGAGGACCAGAAGCATTGATCGCCAAAGCACCCGCAATCGTTCCATTATTAGAGGGCTGGCCAAATAGGGGCGCATAATCAAGCGGCTCATACGCTAGCTGTTGATTATTCTTTGCTAGAAGCGTTTCAATTTCTGCAAGAGGAGTGGCTGCGCGAGCGGAAAGAACCAACTCTTCAGGCTCATAAAGTGTAACCCCGGTCAATGCTTTCAAAGAGAGAATTTGATCCTGCGCGACATACCGGCCAAGATTAGTTTTTGTGCCAGAGCCCTGAACGGCCAAGGGTTTATTCATCGCCTGGGCAGAATTTATCGCCTCAACCAGATCAGCGACGTCACGAATATGAAGATAAGGAAGAGACATTTCAGGAGCTAAAATCTGGGAAGATGAGCAAAAGGAATTTTACCACCTTGTACGTGCATCATACCAAATTCCGCACATCGGTGCAGGGTTGGAAATACCTTACCGGGATTAAGCCTTCCCGCAGGATCGAAGGCGCATTTCAAGCGCATTTGCGCTTCTAGATCTGCCTCCGTAAACATTTCACTCATTAAATCTCGCTTCTCAACGCCAACGCCATGTTCGCCAGTTAAAACTCCGCCAACAGAAACGCATAATCTCAAAATATCGGCGCCAAGATTTTCTGCACGCGCTACATCGCCATCTTTTGATGCATCATAAAGGATCAAGGGATGAAGATTACCGTCTCCTGCATGAAATACATTTGCAACACTTAGACCATATTGTTGAGCTAGCTCGTCCATACGCTCTAATACTTCTGGAAGACGAGCGCGAGGAATGGTCCCATCCATACATAGATAATCAGGGGCAATACAGTTAACTGCGGGGAAGGCGTTTTTACGCCCTGCCCAAAATTGCAGCCTCTCCGTTTCGCTCATGGATACTTTAGTTGTCGTAGCGCCACATTGCTGCGAAATTTGTCTAACAACATTGGCTAGATGATCAACTTCAACCTGCGCGCCATCTAGTTCAACAATAACAACTGCCTCTGCATTGAGAGGGTAACCGCAGGGCTGAAACCGTTCAACAGCCTCTACTGTTTTTTTATCCATCATCTCCATACCCGCAGGTATAATCCCATGAGCAATAACGGTACCTACAAACATTGCACCAGCTTTAACGCTATCAAACCCCAACAAAATACACCGAGCGACAGCAGCTTTTGGTAAAATCCGTACCGTGACTTCTGTGATAACGCCAAGTAATCCCTCTGAGCCAGTGATTATGCCCATTAAATCATATAGCTCACTATCAAGATGCGCGCCGCCTAACCGCAGAATTTCGCCACCAACCAACACCATCTCGAGACCCAAGATATTATTGGTTGTTAAGCCGTATTTAAGACAATGCACCCCGCCTGAGTTTTCTGCGACATTACCGCCAATCGAACAGACGATTTGAGACGAAGGATCCGGCGCGTAATAAAATCCTTGCCCCTCAACAGCCTTTGTAACGCAAAGATTTTGAACCCCGGGCTGAACCCGCACGCAGCGGTTATCATAATCAATTTCAAGAATTCGATTAAATTTGGATAGAACAAGTAAAATACCGTCCTCTAACGGCATCGAACCGCCCGATAGAGAAGTCCCAGCACCCCGCGGCACAACCTTAACATTCATTTCAGTAGCCAGTGCCATAATCGCCTGAACCTGCGCAACTGTCTCAGGCAATACAACGACCAGTGGTAAGGCGCGATGCATCGTAAAGGCGTCGCATTCAAATGCGCGTCGTCCTGTTTCATCAATGATTAAACTGGTTGCAGGTAAAATTTTCCTCAGCTTCTCAATGAGAAGCTCTCGCCCGGACATAATCTGCGGCTCACGCTCAGGCATGATCAAAGACAATACTATCTACCTCTCCAAGACTTCATTTAATTCTATCAAAAAAATAATGGATTGTGCTTGAGGCCTGAAAATGGGATTTAACTGCCTAAATCTTTCTTAAACCCCTAATAGACGCCCGTGCTGAAAACAAGCTTTTCTAAACCCGACGCTTTAAAGCTCGACAATTAGGAGCCTGAGATGAAAACGAAATTTGAACTCTGTCTCACTGACGCCAGGCAGATCGCAGCCGCTGCTACTGAGGAAGCAATGCGCCAAGACTGGCGCGTTGTCATTGCAATTGTCGATGACGCTGGTCTATTGGTCTACTTGGAGCGCCTTGACGGCGCGCAACCCGCTTCGTCCGACATTGCTCAGCATAAAGCTAAAGCAGCAGCTCTTTTTAAGCGTCCCACAAAAGCACTAGAAGAAGTCGTCGCCAATGGTCGCATCGCATTACTCAGCCTACCGCATCTGACCCCAGTAGAAGGCGGGCTCCCCCTAATCTACAAAGGTCAAGTCGTTGGCGCGATTGGTGTTTCTGGCGTGCAATCCGTTCAGGATGGGCAAATAGCCGCCGCTGGAGCAGCTGTATTAGAAAGAATGAGCTAACTTTAGAAGGACCTATTTTTATCTACTAGAACCCTTCGTGCGACGTTAATAGACTCTGGCGGAATATTCAGCGTCTTCGCAAAGCAAAGCAGCAAAGTTTCATCCGCAGCGAGATGATCCAGGATTGCAAGCTGGAATTCATTTTGACCCAGTAGTTGCGGGATATCAGCCGGATCTAAGCCCGTTAATGATAAAAATCCGCTAAGACGTGTGTCTTCGCTGGAAAGAAAGCCCACCACCAAGATTACTAGTTCCTCGCAGCTCACCGATTCATCACTGGACTGATATGATCGAGACGAACGATTCATTTATGGTCCATTATAGGTTTATGTCCGATAGAGATTCGGTGCTCTAAAGAACGATGTAGGAAACTTTCTTTTAGACTGGGTTTTATCAAAGAATACAAACCTAGAATTCAGGCGCTCATGAAAAAGACTGTTCTGATTGTAGAGGATAATGAGCTAAATATGAAGCTCTTCAACGACTTGTTGGAGGCTAATGGATACGCGACGAAGCAATCAAAAAACGGTCTTGAAGCAGTAGATCTAGCTAAGCTATATCTTCCAGATTTGATTTTGATGGATATCCAATTACCAGAACTGAGCGGTCTTGAAGCCATTTCTCTCATCAAGGCTGAACCGAGCTTAAAAGCGATCCCGATAATTGCCATAACCGCATTTGCAATGCGGGGAGATGAAGAAAAAATCCTTCTCAGCGGCTGTGAAGGCTATATTTCTAAGCCCATATCCGTCACAAATTTCCTTGAAGCTGTGAATACTTTTCTAAAACAAGATCCATAATTTTGATCGCAAGGCCAACAGCAAATCCTATTTCTTCCTAAAAGCAGTCATTATAAATTATGTCGCGCCAACAAGATAATAATGTTGCCCACCAACCCGGGCGGACTTGCAGGCAATCAAAGCCTGAACTATACAGCGCGCGGTGGCTACGCCACCAGCGTCCCGCCCAAAGGACGTTGCATTTTCAGGGGGCCATAGCTCAGTTGGGAGAGCGCTTCAATGGCATTGAAGAGGTCGTCGGTTCGATTCCGTCTGGCTCCACCAATGCTCTCAATGGGTTACTGAAAATAACAGCCTCGCCCAGCTCTTCAAAATGAAATAAGTCTGCACCAAGTCTGCATAGCTATTCTTTTCGGCAAATCAATACGTTTTATTACAGCTTATTGATCGGCCTTGTTTTTTAAACCCCTATAATACACATATTAAATATGTGAAATAACTTACAAGGCGATTGCTTTGACTGTTATAGGACATGCTTATTCACCAAATGAAATTGTAAAGCTGATAGCAAAACGACACTATCAGCTGGGCATCAGTAGTCGACATCTGGACCAGATCACGGGCCTTGCCGACGGCCACACATCCAAGACTGAGTGTGGCTCGAAGAAGCTGGGTGACATTTCTCTGCCTGCCCTACTCGCAACACTTGGTCTTAAGCTTGCCGTCGTCGTCGATGACGAAATCCTCCCACTGCAGACGCAATGCGCTAGAGAGTCTTCGAAGCCGCCCAGAAGAGTCTCAGGCGCAATCAAAACGCCTTAAGCCTGCTGAGATAATCTTATTGATTGTTGTTGTATCGAGAGCATAGACGGTATTGGCGAGATCTACGGCGAAGGAGTCCTCCGCGTAAAGATGCCGGGCTTCGCTGATAAGTGCGTTAGCAAAATCACAATATATGCACCAATCGCGCTTCTCATTAGCGTCAGCCAGATTGCTTCAAGCGACATGACCACGGATGCCTGGATGATAAAGTTTTGACTCATGCGCGCGCAGACAGACCTCAATGTCGCGTAGACTTTCACGATAAGTCAATTGTGCGAGGGCCATGCACAGATATTGATCTAAGTGTGAAAACGTCTTGGTTGGATAGCTTGATGGATAGCGTGCAACTCAGCGACGAAAGGTATGCAGCGGAAGGAAACCCATGAGTTGTGCGAGCACCAATTTGCCAACGTACATTTAAAGATCCAGGGGTAGAAAATCCCCAGCTTGGCAAATTAAAGCTGAAGTCGGTAACACCCCTCAAAAGCATTATAATTTTTGTATATCAATAGATTACCGTGCTATGAAATCAAAATTGCCGGACAGCACTGTTTGAGGATAAATAGTTTATATCGTAATGCATTAAGACAGCCATCGTGAATACCTTTAAAAATGTCGGAAATTAATTGTTTAATTATTTTTATCAAACAATGTTGTCAAGAAGACACACCTTATAAAAATTCAATTAGAAAAAAGATTTGACGCTTTACGACCCCCCCTAAATCTGAGTATGAAATTATCCAGATTTATTCATACCAGGGAACGCCATGTCTCGCCACCTAGCAAAAAAGGTATCAATCATTACCCTGATTGCGGCGATATATGCTTGCGATGCCTTTGCGCAGCAATCTCTTCCGACGATTGATGTTGGCAGCGCACGCCGTGTAAATCCTACCAAAAGGGCCAACAATTCTGGAGCAGGTCGCGCCACAATCCCTATCCCCGCAAGATCAGGAGACGGGATCCCCGCGCTAAACATCGTTTCCTCGCTTCCCGACAGATATTCTGAACCAAAACCGGCACCATTTACAACAACACTGCCGGCAAATATCCCGGCTGTCGTCGCAACACGCTCTGCAAAACAAATTGATCAGACCGTCAACATCATGACAACGGCAGAAGCTTTTAAATATCTGCCTTCAGTTTTTATTCGAGAGCGTTTCATAGGCGATCAAAACGCATCAATTCAGTTGCGCACAACCGGATCAAATGAAACAGCCAAAACGATCGTCTACGCAGACAATATTCTTCTTTCAAATTTTCTTGGTAATGATAATCAGTTCTCTCCAAAATGGGCATGGTTTCTCCTGAAGAGATTTCGAGAATTGATGTTGTTTATGGACCCTTCTCGGCCCTCTATCCTGGCAATTCGATTGGCGGCGTTCTAGCAATTACAACACGAATGCCTGAAGGCCGTGAAATTCATTTCAAGGGCCTTGGCGCGGCACAGACCTACAGTCTTTATGGATACAATGATGTCCCTCTTAGCGGGAACATAAATATCCTTGTCGGAGACAAAATAAACGATTTTCGATATTTTATTGCCTATAACCATCTGGATTCATCGACACAACCAAATAATTTCACGAATAACTGGCTTGGCTCTACAACAGCTGCCGGACCAGTTGCATATGGCGGTTACTTCAATTTCAATCAAAATGGACTATATCGTGTTACAACTGGAGCGAATAGTATTGAACATACAGTCCAGGATCTAGGAAAGGTAAAACTATCCTATGATGTTGCACCGCAAACACGACTTATCTACCAGGCCGGATTTTGGAATAATAATTTTGATCGTTCTGTACAAAGCTTTATTTATGACAGAAATGGCGTTCCTCTTTTCAACTCCCAAAGTGGAAACTTACAGGTTTCACCGACATCAAGTTTCAATATAGCCCAGACCGGTATGAATCCCTCTAATGGCAGCTCTCAAAATCTTATGCAGGCTATACAATTAAAGAGAGACTCCGGCGAAACGTTTGATGTCGATTTCTCACTTACAAGCTATAATTACCTTCGAGAATTCAATAATACCGCAACCTCCTATGGCTTTCGTCCCAATTCTACGGCTACTTCATATAATGTGAATCCAACGGGGCAGAATGCGCGTCTTGATGGAACTTACTGGCGGACCGGAGATGTTCGATTTATCTTTCGGCCAAATATAGATGTTCAGGGTAAGCACGAAATTTCTTTAGGTTCTCACACAGATCTATACTCTCTAAATAATACAGTAAATCAAACGGCATTTTAGCCGAGCAGCATTCCTCTAGCTGTACAAAATTACAATACAGGTAAGACTCAGACTAACGGAATTTATATCCAAGACGCGTGGAAACCTCTGACAGACTGGAAAATTATCGCTGGAGCACGAACTGATTTTTGGTCTGCCTTTAATGGTTCAAATGCCCAGGGAGGGTTCCAACCTGGTAACCAGGCAGGTTTTCCGTTGACAACCGTAACCCCTCTTCGAGCGCAGCGTCTCACTTATCCCGAAGCATCCAAAGCTGGTTTTCAACCAAAGGGATCCATTGAATATCAAATGACGAAGGAATTTAATATGCGTGGCTCTCTAGGACGCGCTTATAGGTTCCCAACAGTTAGCGAGCTTTTTCAGTCCTTCACTGTGGCCAATGCCGTAGTTGCAGGTAATCCAGACCTGCGTCCAGAGTCCTCTACTGCATGGGATTTAACCGGCTCCTATCGTACCGTTGATCCATTTGGGGGGCTCATCGGATTAGTCAACCCAAGGGTAAGTCTCTTTCTAGATGATCGCTGGAATACAATCGTCCGGCAGACGGTACTCAACCAGGCAGGACAGCTTGGTACGCAATGGTCAAATATCAATCGAGCTAGATACCGTGGTGTAGAAGCTGAATTGATTATGAAGGATATAGCTACCAAGGGCCTTGATTTCTCTGGTAGTGTAACGTTCACAGACTCGAGGATTGTGGATAATTTTGGCTATATGCCGTTTCCATATCCTTTAACGGTTGCCGGTTCTGCAGTTGGTTTCCCTTTTCCGGTTTCCAACGGAGCACTCCTTGCTGGAAATCAGTATCCTAGAATACCACGCATCCGAATTCGCTCTGTTATAAGCTATGCACCTTCTAAGGATTTTTCATTTGCATTCGGGACCCGTTATTCATCTGCAACTTTCGCTACGCTCTCGAACATTGATTTCAATCATAATACGCAAGGAGGAGTTAGTGAACAAATCCTATTCGATACGAAACTCAATTATCAATTTGAGCCGGGCTGGACCGCAACAATAGGCATGGATAATGTTGGAAGGTTTAAGGCATATGAGGGTCCACATCCACTTCCGCAGAGGACCTATTTCCTCGGAGTAAAATATGATTTTGGCGGTCCTGAGTCGACTAATAAAAATATTGTAGAAGCTGATGGAAGAGCTTCAGAAGGCATATCAAGTTATTTTAGATAACTAACATACAAGGTTGTCGAGCTCCTCTCTCTTCCTAGCGACATCATCGAAGGCACAATTTATTTTAATGTTGAAGGGATGAGCTTCTCAAGGAAGATCTTCTATTCTTTGTAGGAGGCCAGAATTGTAATCGAAAACTGGCGTAACGATTACATTGCGAAACGCCGCACTCGTCACTGGGCTAGCGGCCGCCAGCACCAGAAAGCTTCACTCCGCTGCGCCCGTCTGCGCTACCCCAACCAGCTCCGCCGGACGCGTGCGGCTTGGCAACCTGATGAGGCGCTGCCAGTGAACAGGTCCAGAGTTAATGTTAGTTTTCTGACATATTTGCCTGCAAGAGAGCAAAAGAACAATCCGCAAGCTTCGAATAATAATTTAACTCTGCTTGATTTACTTCTAACCACGACGAAAAGAGAGAATGTTGGTTTTTCTGCTTGGGATTTTATCAATCACTCTATCTATTCTTCTTTGGATCCCAATTATACGATCCCGACGTGATTTACTTCGCTAATTCGATAAAAACTAACGGACAATAATTCCCTTTTTTCATATGACTTTTTTGATAGCAAAACTTGATTTCTAATTAAATTTGAGGATAAATAATTTATATTGTAATGCATTAAGACTGATACAGACATAAAAGGTGCAAGTCATTGTTAGAAGCGATCCGTCTTACAAAGCGGTATGAGGGCGCACCCACTCCTGCCCTTGATGATCTTAATCTCTCCGTCGCGGCGGGTGATGTATTTTGCCTATTAGGACCTAATGGCGCTGGCAAAACAACAACAGTGAACCTCTTTCTTAACTTCATCCAGCCAACTGAAGGAGAAGCTCTAGTAGGCGGCATAAATAGCCTTCGAGATCCTATCGCCTCTAGAGCTAAACTCGCTTACATTCCTGAAACCGTAATGCTCTATGGCGCACTATCAGGATTAGAAAATCTTCAATATTTTACCAAGGTGTCTGGTAATGATGCCTCATCGTCGGATCTCCTCTCCTTTCTAGCTTTAGCTGGGCTACCATTAGAAGCGGCAACTCGCCCAGTGCGCGATTACTCTAAGGGCATGCGCCAAAAAGTTGGGGTTGCCATCGCTCTTGCTCGACGCGCCCAAGCGCTCTTACTGGACGAGCCTACTTCCGGGCTTGATCCGCTAGCGGCAAATGAATTTGCTGGTTTAATTGAAAAATTGAGATGTGACGGCATGGCGGTGCTCATGGTCACACATGATCTCTTTTTAGCAAAGCAATGCGCCACAAAAATTGGTATTATGTCAGCGGGTAAATTGGCAAGAGTATTCGGCGCGAATGAAGTTGATCATCTCAGCCTCGAGCGAGCTTATTTAAATCTCTTTACTGGGCAAGAAGTCACATGAGCCAACTCGTCCTGAATTCTAATTTAATCAAATCAAACTCCGCGAGACGGTCGAATATTCTCTCTGCCATTATAACAAAAGAACTCCGCGAGATGTATCGCGACCGAAGACTGGTAGCCTTATCTTTATTTATAGTCATTCTTTCACTTGCAGCCATTCTCTTCGGTTTCACAGAAAACAGCCGATTAGCTCGCGAACGCGTAGCTGCAGCTAAAGCTGACCAATTACTTTGGACGGGCCAGGGAGCAAAAAATCCCCATGCTGCGGCTCATTTCGGTCAATATGCATTTAAGCCCGTGAGCCCACTTTCATTTATCGATCCCGGAGTTAATCCATATGTTGGAACTTCAGTCTGGCTCGAAGCACACAAACAAAATGAAACACAATTTCGTTCCGCGCGCGATAAGGGCTTGGCAGGACGTCTTGGTGGATTATCGGCGGCCTATATTCTTCAAACCATTGCTCCGCTTTTAATTCTTCTTGTAAGTTTTATGAGCTTTACTGGCGAACGTGAAAATGGAACACTGAGACAATTATTAAGTCTAGGCGTCAAGCCAGCTGAATTACTTATCGGTAAAGCTCTTAGCTTCAATATATTAATTTTAGTTCTAATTTTTCCACTCGTGGCTTTTTCAGCAATAGCCATTGCTTCTTTTAATAATACAATAAATTTTTCACTCAGCGATCAGCTAGTCAGATTAATAATTATGGCATTGGGCTATTGCCTCTATCTAACAGGTTTTGCTTTTCTTGGACTTGGCTTTTCAGCAATATCAAAAAATAGTCGCGCAGCACTAATCTCTCTCCTTGCCTTTTGGTTGATAAATTCATTTCTTGCGCCAAGGCTCATCACAGATATAGCACGCTCTTACGCTCCAACCCCGACAGCCTTAGAATTTAGGTCCGCAATTGCTCAAGATAAAGCAAAAACATTTGGACATGACGAAACCCACCCAGCCTTTGTGTTATTTCGAAATGAAATACTTAAAAAATATAATGTAGCGCGCATCGAGGATTTGCCTGTCAATTTTCGAGGTTTGCAACTTCATAGAGATGATGAAGCAGGATACCAAATCTTCGATAAGCACTTTAGCGCATTACAGGAATCTTTTAATAGACAAGACTGGCTAAGAACGGCCCCAGGTTTTTTATTTCCAATCCTGGCAATAACGCCATTTTCAATGGCTTTTGCCGGGACAGACAGCCTGGCTCAATATGACTTCACGCTAACCGCAGAGGCACATCGCCGAAATATCCAAAATGAGGTGAGCGATAATATCATCAATTTTGCCCACAACGACTCCTATGTCTCTGGACCAGAACTTTGGAAGCGTATTGCTAGCTTTTCCTACCGATCCCCTTCCATATATTTTGCTTTGGATCATAGCCTAGAAGCAATTTTTATGCTGCTGAGCTGGGTTGCCGTTACGATTATTTTTGCTCTTCTATCAGTGCGAAATTTGAGGCCAATATGAGCTCTTTCTTTGCTGGCTTTCGCTTTGAGATAAAAATTTTGTTGCGAGAACCGATTGTGTGGTTTACGATTATCACGCTCTTCAGTCTTACATTATTTTCTCTCTATAACGGCGCTGTTAGAGTAAAAATCCAACAAGATATTTTAAGTGCCGCTCAGGGCGATGCTTCAAAAAGAATTGATGGGCAAAAAAACCTCCTTGCACGGCTGGAAAAAGGTGATGTCCATGAGGACTTGCCTCCCTATCGCGATCCCCGCAATGCAGTATTTGTTGGTAGCAATGGCGGGCAAGCCGCTTTCCTCAAGCCAGAACCTCTAGCCCTCGTTGCAGTTGGGCTAAGCGATATCTTTCCTCAGTTACTGAAGGTCACTACCGCATCAAAAGATACTTTTCTTTTTTCTGATGAAATCGAAAATCCGTCAAATCTCCTGAGCGGCTCAATCGATCTTGCTTTCGTTATAGTTTTTGTATTGCCCATAGTTATCCTCGCCTTGTGCTTTAATTTAATTTCGAGTGAGCGTGAGCAAGGAACTCTCGCCATGACATTAGCAGCGGCTCACAGACCTTTAGCTTTGATCTTCGGAAAGATTATTGCACGCGCACTATTACCCATTCTCACAATCATAGTCACCACAGCAGTCGGTCTTTTCATTTTCTCTGATAAGTATACTCCAGTCATGACTGACTGTTTGTTACTCTGTGCAAGCATTCTTCTGTATAGCTCCTTTTGGGTAGTCCTTGCTGCTGCGATTGATGGATTGGGAAAAAATTCTGCTTTCAATGCCCTAACGCTCTTAGGCGTATGGGTAATCATAACAATTCTAACGCCTGCTGGCATAAATGCGTTAGCTGGATACATCTATCCAGCTCCTTCACGCATAGACATGACATTAGCAGCGCGTGCTGCATCTACGGATGCAGATAAGGAGAAAGACGCGGTATTTGCGCGGTATAAGGAAGAGCATCCAGAAGCGAAAAGAGATCGAAGTAAAGAGGCCTCGTTACGCCGGCTTGCTAGCCAAGAGGCAGCCTTTATTCAGGTTGAGGGCATAATTAAGCAGCATGATTTACAACTTGAGCATCAGCAGGAATTTACAAAAAAACTCGATTTTCTCTCACCTGCCCTGCTGACTTATCAAGCCATTGTCGAAATAGCCGGGACGGGTACAACCCGTTATCGAGGTTTTCTAGATGACATCAATTCTTTTCATATTAAATGGCGAGACTTCTTTTTAGCGCGAGCCAAGACTGGGGCTTCTCTAACAATAGACGACTATAATAGCCTGCCAAAATTCGTAAGCTTAACGCATGAGCCAATTAATATATTTCGGCCACTTCTAGGTGTTTTTATACCTACAATGTTTGCCGTGATCATAGCATTTATAGGCCTGAAGAGATGCGCACCTTAGAGGTTTAGTTAAGAGATAACCGATCATCCTCGTGCCCTAAAAAGCCAGATTGATCACTGACACTGCTAAATTAATTTTTCAGACGATTTAAGGCAGAAATTTTAAATTCTCATAAAAATAATTTTATCAAAGCATAATAATAGTTATGCAAATTACATTCACTCCAGCCTTCATTATCCTAGACTTAGCTAGATCAATACTTTCTTTTATTCCTGAATTTTATTATTGATGCAAAGAGAACTTCTACCTGAGCCTTCCATCAGCCTAAATTTTTACCTGCCAGCACTAGCGATATGGCTTCAAATGGATCCACGATGCCCCAGCCGATCCTTACTTAAATATTTAAATTTCGTTATTTAGTCTCGTACCGGAACTAGTTCCAATATTCGCCCCAGCACAAGAACCGTTCCAGCCGATCACATTCTCTAAACCGAGCCCTCAACTTACTTTAGGCAGATCTTTTCACTACCTTGATCTCAGGCATTGACTGACCAGAGCGTTCAGCAATCTCACGATCCTGTTCTTCGATCACGGCGCGTGCGGGGTTATCCCCGTCAATTCCACCAAGGATTTCTTTTGGAACACGGCGGTTCGACCGTTGGCTCCCATCATTATAAACAACATCAAAAAGAACAAATTCGGTTTTAGAGGAAGGTTTACGGGCCATAGTAAGACTCCATTTTCGGCGCAAAAGAATGAATAAATGAGTTATTCATAAATTTATTAAGACTTACTCTTAATTTCCTGCTCGAAAGAAACTTCAGCACATAGATTTTGAATATCTCTACCCAATGTGGCTACAGCTAGTTTTTTAGCATCATAATAGTAAGTCACAGTGCAGCTACCACTCATTGGATCGCCAGATATTTCATGTCTATTCCAAGCTGGTGCGTGACCAACGTATGAAATAGTCTGATCGTAATGCTGACTCCAAAAGAAGGGCGCTACATCAAAATTCTGTTTTTTGCCAAGCATATTTCTAGCAGCAACCTGTCCTTGTCTCTCCGCAACGACCCAATGTTCAACTCGTATATCTTGCCCGGTTATTTTATCTGGCCACCGCGCAATATCTCCAGCTGCGTAGATATCTGGAACGCTGGTTTGAAGGAAAGAATTAACTAGAACGCCCTTATCTATTGATAGGCCGGCATCCTCGGCTAGTTTAAGATTAGGCTTTACTCCTACTCCAATTACTAAAAGTTCTGCTTGTAAGACGCGACCACTTTTCAGGATCAGCTTATTATCTGCCATTTCAGTGGCCACATCTTCAAGATGGAAGATGACACCATTATCTTCATGTAATTTCTTTACAAAAAGTCCAATTTCAGGACCAAGGATCTTTGCCATTGGTATAGTTTCTGGTGCGACGACGCGCACTTCTAATCCACGTTTTCTTAAAGCTGCGGCTACTTCAAGACCAATAAAACTTGCGCCAATTACCACAGCACATTTCACATTATTAGCGCTGGAAATAATACTATCACAATCTTTTATAGTTCTGAGATAATGAATGTGTTCAATTCCAGTTCCTGGAATAATTAATTTTACAGGATCAGCTCCTGTTGCAATTAAAAGTTTATCAAATGAAATTATACTGCCATCTTGCAGAGTAAGTTTTTTTGCTTCGGTATCAATTTTTTCGACAAAGGTATTAGATTTTAAATTGATTTTGTGTTCATGATACCACTCCTCTGGACGAAGCGGCAGCCAATCTAGAGGTGCATTACCAGATAGATAATCCTTTGATAGATTGGGTCGATCATAAGGTGGAGAGCTATCATTAAAGATCATCAGTATTTCGCCCTCATACCCTTCCTCACGAAGAGTAAAGGCAGCAGCAAAACCCGCAGCACCCGCTCCGATTATCACAACATTTTTGGGGGCTTGGTCTGACGCTATAAGCGCTTTTTCTACTTGTTGAAGTCTTTCACGCGCAACAACTTTGTCGCCGATAATTTCAGCGCGCCAACCTTTAATGGGATCAAAGGCAGGTGCGCAAATAGCCATTCCAGTCTGCAAATTAAAGCGAGCATGATGCCACGGACAGAGAATTTCATTATCGATTACTAAACCGTCTTTAAGCGGCGCATGATAATGAGAACAAAAAGCATCTAAAATATAAAATTTATCCTTACTGCGCACTAATATGGCGTCTCTTGATCCAACTTTACCGCTAATTATGTCACCATTGGATAAGCTCGAGACATCGACGCCATCCGAAAAATCTGGATCATTTTTTGTCATGAATTCTTCCCTGGATCTTATTGGCAGATTTTGGATTGATTTATTTAAATTTATTATCTGTGTTTAAAGACTAGTGTCAAATCTCTCTGTTTTTAAAAAAGTATTACGCCAACAGCTTCATGCTCCAAATTTACCAAATAAGGATTCGAAATATCTAAAGCTAATTTATTGTAATTATTCCCTTTGAGACGCTCAATCCTGATAGTATTACATACGCCAATCTCCTGGCTGCAAGTTGCTTTTAAAAATAGATAATTTTTTTCTCTCAGTTGATGCAACTAGAGCTCAAAGTCGATCGTATCTTGTTAATGTTATAAAAGTTTCCCGCCGATTGTGTCTTGTGTCTTTATATTAAAATCACTTGTGTCATGGCGCTCATGCAGTTGTTCAGATGGTTCACCCCATGTGCAGTTGACCATACGTCCACGTTTAACAGCTGGCCGCTCAAGGATCGCATCCGCCCAACGCTGGACATTAGGATAATCCTGAACGCTGAGAAACTCTGCCACATTGTATTGCCAGCCCTTCACCACCCCGCCGTACGTGGGAAATACCGCAATATCGGCAATTGTATAGTCTTGGCCAGCCAGATACTCGGTTATGGCTAAATGTCGTTCGATTACGTCAAGTTGGCGCTTTACTTCCATAGCAAAGCGGTCGATCGCATATTCGATCTTGATTGGAGCATAAGCGTAAAAATGTCCGAAACCGCCACCTAGATAAGGCGCACTGCCCATTTGCCAGAACAACCAGTTTAAGGTTTCAGTACGCGCTACGATATCTTTTGGCAGGAAAGCACCAAACTTTTCAGCCAAATAAAGAAGAATAGAACCTGACTCAAAGACACGGATTGGGGTCGGACTGCTACGGTCAAGGAGCGCTGGAATCTTCGAATTCGGATTGATCTCAACGAAACCTGAGCCAAACTGATCACCATCGCTAATTTTGATAAGCCATGCATCGTATTCCGCACCTATAAAGCCAGCAGCAAGCAACTCTTCAAGTAGGATCGTAACTTTTATGCCGTTTGGAGTCCCCATCGAATAGAGCTGTAAAGGATGCAGACCAACGGGCAGTTTCTTGTCATGGGTCGATCCCGCGATCGGTCTGTTGATGCTCGCAAAATTACCGCCATTGGATTTTGTCCAGGTCCATACCTTGGGAGGCATATAATCGGTTGGAGCAGTCATTTATATTTTCTCGATTGATTGTTTCTGGCGAAGAAATATGGCCGACCATATACTTAGTTAATGCACGAGACATTTCCGCGCTACCTCGATAGAGCGACTTACGCAGTAGTTACGCATTGTTTACAAAGGCACTAGTTGCCGTAAAAAACAAAAAATCTAAAATCATAGCTTGATATATCAACTTTAAACAGAATAAGTTAATCCACAAACAAATGAGCAAGAGCCTCCGCTATTTAAAAAATGTCTCAAATCATCTGACGACGAATAGTTTAAGGAATATGAGCTTAATGAAAAACTCTGGAATGCACAATCTGCCGCCGTTACGGAGAACAGAGAGTAATGGTGCTTATAGCTCCTTAATTGCATTTATCTTTGTATTAGCAAGCATCGTGTATTTAATTATATCACGCACCTCCGAACCCCCTCAGTATACAAGCGTAAATAACGCCACACCAAAGATAACAGCTGAAAACAGCACTGGTAAGGAGGCCCTTCAAGCTGGAGGGGGGATGACTTCGTCAAATGAGCCGATTGCTTCAGAGGGAAGTTACAACAAAGTGGATTCTGGCTCAGAGGATAAAATCGCTACAGATTCTGAAGAAAAACTATCTGCCGGACAGAATGCTGGGCAAGTAACAACCTCGACTTACCTAAGCCACAATGGCGATACACTAAAAAAAATTGCAATTCGACTTTATGGCAAATCCAAAAGCACCGCTGCTCTGGCGCGCAGAAACCCAACGATAACACTCAAACAAATTTTGCCTGCTGGTGTGAGCATTATCTTGCCGCCAGAACTCAAGAAAATACCGCAGAAATAGCTCCTGCCGAAGGACGTACACGTCCCGCGTCAGTGAGCGACTATCTCGCGTTAAATCACAGATGAGTTCGAAAATGAGGCGGTATCTTCAGCAATCTACCTTTTACCTTCAATCATATTAAGCCTCCCTCAATACAAGGCATTTTCTGAAGCCATATTCTTATAATCTGCTTCATTCTAAAATTTTTAGCTGCCAAAAGTATTACTTATATTATTACATCTAGCCGCCTGTAAAAATTTCCATCTTTTCTCGTAATCTAATTATATTCATTAGATCTGCTCTGCACCCGCCTTGCCATCGGTAACCACAAAAGACGCGAGAGTGCTCACGGTAGTATCTGGATCGCGGTGGTTTGCAACAACACGAAGATCCGCCTTCAAAGATTGATTGGTGAGTGTCATCACAGTGTAGCCACGATGTAATCCGGTTGCATATTTAATATGAGGGCCCTCGGACTTGGCTGTCTGAATCATATCTTCATCTGGCGGCGTGGATGTGATGGATGTTCCGCAAAATTCAGTAGCAATTGCGGGAGAATCTGATCGATTAAAGTCACGTTTCAGGTCAGCTACCCAATAGGAGTGAACGTCGCCGCCAATTACGATTGGATTTGTCACTTTAGTTGATTGCAACGTATCCATCAGCCTGTCACGCGCCGCGGGATACCCATCCCAAGCATCTGTATGGAATTTCTGTCCCTCGCCCGCCTTCCTGTCTTGTTGCGCCATAAGCGTTTGCTGAGCGAGCACATTCCAGCGCCCCTTGCTCGATGCAAGCTTAGCAGCTAGCCAGGATTCTTGACGCTCGCCTAATAGCGTCGCCTTAGGATCCAGGCGTTCATGACAATTCTCAACCACATTCGCTCCACCACGTCCGGGCTTGGGGCAAGGCTGCGACGAGCGATACTGGCGGTCATCTAGAAGATTTATTTCAGCAAGCTGACCAAACTTCAATTGCCTATAAATACGAGCGTATGCATCGAAAGGCACCATGGTGCGTCGCGCAGGCATATGCTCGTACCATGCCTGATAGGCTGCAGCGCGCCGATAAATAAACCAACGCGGGTCATCAGACTTCTCTGATCGATCATCGGCATAATCATTTTCAACTTCATGATCATCCCACACAGCTACCCACGGAAATGCGGCGTGGGCAGCCTGCAGGTTGGGATCAGATTTATACAGACCGTAACGCGCGCGATAATCATCAAGCGTTATCGGTTCAGGTCTGACGTGTGAACGCACTTTATTTTCACTCTTCGAGGTCTCGTAAATATAGTCGCCAAGATGAATGACCAAATCCAGGTCTTCCTTCGACATATGACGATAAGCACCATAAAAGCCCTCTTCATATTGCTGGCATGAGGCAAAGGCGAAGCGAAGCTTATCAGTCGATTGGTTGATTGCTGGTGCCGTGCGTGTATGTCCAGCCGGGCTTGTAAAGTCTGCCACATGAAACCGATACCAATAGTCTCTACCTGGGCGAGTTTAGTTGTTTCTAGATGAACGGAATGAGCGAAGATTGGCTCAGCCCAAGCTTGGCCCTGATCTACAATTGATTTGAAGGCCTGATCTTCGGCAATCTCGAAACTAACTGCCACGGCTTCTGGAGGCATTCCCCCGGCGGGCGCAAGAAATTCAGGCGCAAGCCTAGTCCACAAGCAAACGCCATTAGGCTCAGGATAACCTGAGGCAACGCCCAATGTGAATGGAGAAGCGGAAAAAACTGGCTTAGCCCAAACTTTTGACGCATAGCCTGCAAGAGCAGCGACCATGCCATATCCAAGAAAACGGCGGCGCGAAAATAAACTTTTAGTCATTTTATTACTCTAATTAGTAACTAAGATTAATAATTGCATTAAAGCTATGACAAAATCATGTAACTAAATGCAACTACACAGTCCCTTAAGCAACAGTCTTTGACAACTGATAAGTATCGTCTCATTCAAACGCCTAATAGCATAGCGGAAACCACAAAAGCATTGACTATGTCTGCAAATCTTTCTCCCAGACCAACCAACAATAACCGGTTGGCGTAGAAGCCTTTCTATCAATACGCTTCTTTATCATTGGAACGTATTCAACAAATTGATTGAATTCGCACTTCGAAGTTATATCTGGGTCATATTTAGATCGTTTTTTAATTATAAAAATTTTATCTCAGATCAGTTCCAACCCCTTAAACAATCACTATCCCATACATATATCTAATTTGGACAAGGTTCCATAAGGCTTCAGGAGGGCCGGAGCTGGAAAAAGCACGGGAGCGTTTTGCATCAATTTAGGCACATCCAATCGGCATGAAGTTCATGCAGAGGGATTATACCTTGGTGGTCCAAACGCTGAAATTACTACCTTGTAGCCAATAAGCTAAAAGGAGACTGCAAAATGAATAGAGTGATTTACGCTCTAGCGGCGACGCTTGCCTTAATTACAAGCGCCTTTGCTCATGATGGCGTAGCATTAGAAAAAGACTCTTGCGTTGTGGCGACAGGTCCGTTGTCTGTGCATTTTAGTGCCTATCAACGCTA
>BJGJ01000006.1:60044-64784 GCA_014190435.1 Methylocystaceae bacterium
CCACAAAGCATGAGACATTTAACACCATTGTCCCCACAAGCCTCACTGGCTTAATTAAAAAATCTTTAGTCATAATTAATCTTCTGATATACTCTCTTTTATAATAAATCTAAATATGAAAGCATTCCTAATATGAGAAAAAGCTTATTTGATCCCATAGAGATTGGAGATCTAAAATTATCAAATCGAATTGTAATGGCGCCTCTTACCCGAAACCGAGCGAGCGCTAATGGCGATTGTCCAAACGAACTTATGGCTCTTTATTATGCGCAGCGCGCCTCTGCAGGCCTGATCATCAGCGAAGGAGCTCAAATATCCCCTCAAGGAAAGGGATATGCTTGGACGCCTGGCATTTATAGCGCACAGCAAATTGATGGCTGGCGAAAGGTCACTGATGCTGTGCATGCTCAGCAGGGACGTATCTTTATCCAACTTTGGCATGTAGGTCGCATATCGCATCCTTCGCTTCAGCCAAACGGACAACTCCCTGTTGCCCCATCTGCTATCGCTGCTAAAGCCCATATTTTTGATGGCAAAGGCTTTGTGCCGACACCTAAGCCGCACGCATTAGAGAGTAATGAAATCGATGCGATTATTGAAGATTATCGACTCGCCGCAACGCATGCGAAATCCGCGGGTTTCGATGGCGTTGAGCTACATGGAGCTAATGGATATTTAATTGATCAATTCCTGCATGACCAATCTAATCAGCGTTCTGATCGCTATGGCGGTTCACTGGAAAATAGAACACGCTTTCTTTCAGAAGTTCTCACTGCGCTCACAAAGGTCTGGCCAAGTAAACGCATCGGCGTCCGGCTGAGCCCCTTTTCAAGCTTTAACAGCACTGCTGATACAAATCCGCAAGAAACCTTCGCCTATGTCATTTCTAAGATTAATGAATTCAACCTGGGCTATCTACACCTTGTTGAGGGCGAGACCGGGGGTTCGAGAGAGCTACCCGCGGGCGGAAATATCGCCAAACTTAGAAGTCATTTTGATGGGGCCTATATTGCTAATAATGGCTATAATTATGAATTAGCCCAATCGCAAATAGATCGCGGCGCAGCTGATCTCATTGCTTTTGGCAAAGATTTTATATCTAACCCTGATCTTGTTGAGCGATTAAGAAGAGGCGCGCCATTAAATATCCCAAACCAAAATACTTTTTATGGCGGCGGCGCAGAGGGATATACCGATTATCCGCTCCTCGCCTAATCTGAGTTTAACCCATATTAAAATAAAATTTGATGAAATTTCATCATTTTAGTTATCAATACTCTCAAAAAATTAGTATCTCATTAGTATTATAAAAAAGAGGAAGAGAGATGAATATTAAAGCCTATGGCGCCTATAGCTGTGATGCGCCCTTACAAGAAATGGCGCTCACGCGGCGCAACCCCGGCCAAAAAGATATACAAATTGAGATTATTTACTGCGGCGTTTGCCACTCTGATCTTCATACTGTGCGCAGCGAGTGGCAGGGAACACTTTATCCCTGCGTGCCAGGTCATGAAATTATTGGCCGCATCAGCGCTATGGGTAAAGAGGTTACAAGCTTTAATATTGGCGACATAGTCGGCGTAGGCTGCATGGTTGATAGCTGCCAAAGTTGCCGCTCTTGTCATTCTGGAGATGAGCAATATTGTGAACCTGGATTTAAGTTAACTTACAATTCTCCCTGTGAAGAAACACCAGGCCATACGCTAGGTGGCTATTCTCAGCGCATAGTTGTTGATGAAAAATTCGTCTTAAAAATCCGTCATTCGACAGAGCAACTCGCCGCAGCAGCGCCGTTGCTATGTGCAGGCATCACGACTTATTCGCCCTTGCGCCATTGGAACGCCGGCCCTGGAAAAAAAATTGGCATTGTTGGCATTGGCGGATTAGGTCATATGGGCATTAAATTCTCCCATGCCTTAGGCGCCTACACTGTGGCGTTTACAACCTCAGAAAATAAACGTCTTGATGCTAAGAAACTTGGGGCAGACGAAGTTATCGTCACAAAAAATAGTAATGAGGCAAAAAAACATATCGGAAGTTTTGATTTTATCCTCGACACCGCGGGCTCAAGCCACGACCTCAATTACTACACAGCCTTATTAAAGCGCGATGGCGTCTTGTGTCTTGTTGGCTTACCCGAAAGCCCACACCCATCCCCAGACGTCGCGCCACTTATTTTTGGACGCAAATCCATTGCAGGATCTCTGATTGGCGGCATACGTGAAACACAAGAGATGCTAGATTTCTGCGCCGATAAAGGGATTACTTGCGATATTGAATTGATCCCAATTCAAAAAATTAACGAAGCCTATGAGCGGATGCTCAACAGTGACATAAAATATCGTTTTGTTATCGATATGGCGTCGCTAAAAAATTAAATCACAGCAAAACCCGACGCCAGAGATATCGACACGCAGCCAAAACGATTACTTAGATTTAAAAAAATCTAGGCAAAAGTTGGGATATAAAAAAAACGGGGTACACCAAACTGTGAGCCCCGCTTAAAATTCCTCAGGCAACTACCACCTGTCATTTTGGCTTAACCCGAACTTTTTAAGGTCAAACCTACGCCAATCCAGGCCATACCAACAAAGAACAGATCAACACCCAGAAATGTTCCAATGACCCATAAGGAAGAGGTTGGCCATTGAGCAATAATAATTGCACCTAACAACAAAGTTAAAATACTTGAGGCTAACAAGAAAAACTTCGGGCCTGCTGTTGGGATCTGAATACCGATAAAAGTTCTGATAATGCCTGAGGCGATCAAACTCGCTCCCAGCAAAAGCGTTAAAAAACTTGCTGCTAACAACGGATTACGCATGACCATCGCGCCAGAAAATATGTAAAATCCTCCTAGCGCCAACATCCAGAAGAAATGCCCCCAGGTTCGCATTTTAAAACCATGAAGAACTTCAGCAAAACCTGATAGAATCATTGCAATACCAACCACAATCACACTTGCAATGGTTGAAAAAAGAACACTGCTTACTGCAAAGCCGCCCGCCAGCGCCAAAAATACGCCAAATATAATCGTCCAAAGCCAATGTTTTTTTAACTCATGCATATTTTGAGGGGGCATATTGATTTCATTCAATAAGTTCGTCACAATTCATCTCCAATTCAGTGAATGCGCCATCTAATACGCTATAAGTTTCAAGATAAAGATATCATATCGCCGTAGAGCTTGCTTAAAAAGCTGTTTTGCTAAATTTTGCTGATAAATTATCGACCTTTTCCTCTCTTGTAAGGCTGCGCCAAGCATGACAAACGACCCTCTCTTTTCGATAGATATTTATACGGAACCCTCAGAAGTTGACGTCAATACATTGACGAATCTGGGCCCTCTTCGTTTCATGGCGGGTCGCTGGAAAGGCACTCTAGGTATAGATATCAATCCCAAAGAGCATGGACCGGAAACACAAGCCTATCTTGACTATGTCGATCTCCAGCCCATTGATCCCCAAACTAATGGTCCGCAATTACTCTATGGGCTTCGCTATCATCAGCATATTGTTAAACCCGGCGAAGTTGAAACCTATCACGACCAGGTTGGGTATTGGCTTTGGGAGCCGGCGACCGAAACGATTATCCAAACCCTTGCCATTCCAAGGGGACAAGTCGCGATGGCCGTTGGAAAAGCAAAACCAGATGCGCGAGAGTTTGAATTAACAGCGCAGCGCGGAGATACAACTTACGGGATTTGCAGCACTCCCTTTTTAGAAAAGTTTTTTCGCACAGATAAATGGACGATAAAAGTTAAGATTCATGATGAGAAACGCTGGTCCTACCGTCAGGAAACAACACTCATCATAGAAGGCAATAAGGTGCCATTTTTACACATTGATGAAAGCCTATTGGATAAGATTGCTGAACCAAATCCTAATCCTTTGGCTAAGCATGAGTAAAAAGACCCAACGATCAAAAAACTGATTAGTAATTTCCCTGTGCGCTTTCGCACAGTCACCCGGTTAAGCTAGCGCTAACTTCCCTCCATCAATAACGTCAGTTCCTTGGAGGGAACAATGTTAAATATCAAAACGATCACTCAGTCAGCCGCCCTAGGTCTCTTCATTGCTGGTGCCGTAGGCGCATCGCCAGCATTTGCAAACCTTTCTCACCACGCACATACGCTCAATGGCAAAGATGTTGTCGCCTACTATGGAGACGCGACCCCTGGGTCAATTGTTATTCATGTCAATGAACGTCGTCTCTACTATGTTGTAGGCGATGGCTCGGCGATAAGCTATCCCGTTGCGGTTCCCAAAAGCGGAAAGGAATGGTCCGGGGTAACATCGATAAGCGCCAAACAGGAGAACCCAGATTGGTCGCCACCAGCCGATGTCCGCGCCGATCATCCAGAATTACCAGATGTTATCCCTGGCGGCGCCCCCAATAACCCAATGGGCACACGCGCCATGCTTTTGGAGAAGGGCGAAGTCGCAATTCACGGAACGACAAATAAAATGCGCGGGTCCATAGGCTCTGCCGCCTCTTATGGCTGCATTCGTATGCTCAATGAAGATGTTGCTGACTTGTATAATCGCGTTGGGGTTGGTGCCACCGTTGTTGTCGAACCCTAAAACTGGAGCTTGAGATCTCTTGGAGCCATTACGCGCTCGGTTTATTCCCTCCAAGGCAGATCTAGCGCGTAGAAGAGGGTCGCTTGTCATTAAGACCAAGCGGCCCTCTGGTCTTTAACGGTCTTGTTATTCTCCGCTAAAATTGCTCGCAAAAAAA
>BJGJ01000007.1 GCA_014190435.1 Methylocystaceae bacterium
TCTGGCGGTAATCATGTGCGTGTGCAGAGCGCTGAAAAAGTGTTCTGCCATTTGATGTTTGGCGTTCTTGTTATCACGGTTGAGCAGATCATGCGGCTTGTGACCTAGCCAAACCCCACGCGACACCGCCTTGAAGGCTCAAATCCGATCACCGGAGGGACAGCCACGCCTTGATCAGGCCTATTAACGCTTAGTTTTTGGCAATAGGCCTAAAAATCCCCTATAAGACATTCTCTTGTGAAAGTTTGCGCACAAAAGCGCCTTGTGCGCGCTCAAAACGTCAAGAGTTTTGCAAGAGGCTATCTAAGTATCATTTAACCATAATTAGCCGCTCATGCGGGCCTTGATTGCATTTTCGGCCAGCGTTTTGCCGAGTGACCACACTGCTGCAGGAGCATTATGGGCGTCTGTAATAACGCTATTGAATGAGCTTTCAATCCAATCACAATCAGAATCTGTAATCGTTAAGGGCGGCAAGAGCTTAATCGTATGATTGCCGTGACCGGCTACTTGAGTGAGAACCTTATGCTCTTTGAATAATGGAATTGAAATCAGCTGACAGAACAGACCAGAATTGGCTGTTTCTAGAAGATTCCACGCAGCTTTTAATTTGAAGGATTGAGGCGGGCCAAATTCAAGGCCGATCATTAATCCTTTACCTCTCGCGTCACAAACTAACTCAAATTGATCAACCATTTTTTTGAATGAGTGAAGTAAGCGCTCTCCTTTTGCAGCAGCGTTTTCGATCACGCGTTCTGATTTCATAACCTCTAGCGTTGCAATACCTGCAGCCATCGCCAAATCGGTTTTACTAAAAGTAGAGCCATGTACAACAGCTCGATCCATGCGATCAAATGTTTTATCAAAAATTGCTTTACGCGTTAGGACCGCGCCTACTGGGACATGTCCGCCTGAAAGCGCCTTAGCGACTACAACCATATCAGGCTCAACGCCGGGAAAATGATCAATTGCGAAAAATTTACCCGTGCGACCTAGACCAGTTTGAATTTCATCTGCAACAAAAAGCGTATTATATTTTTTACATAATGCCTGGGCGTTAATTAAATAATCATCCTGAGGAATGTTAACGCCCTTGCCTTGAATGGGTTCAACAAAAAAAGCAGCATATTGTCTTGTTGCCAAGGCTGCTTCTAGGGCCGGCAGATCATCAAATGGGACTTCTTGCGAATTCGGCAGTAGCGGACCAAATCCTTTCTTAAAAATCTCATCGCCATTCATTGACAATGAGCCATAAGTCAACCCGTGAAATGAATGAGATAAATGCAAGATTCCAGCGCGTCCAGTTGCCGCTCTAGAAAACTTAATGGCAGCTTCAATAGACTCCGCACCAGAATTTGCAAAAAAAACTTTATCTAACCAGGGCGTGTGTTCCAACAGCATTTCTGCTAACACGCCTGCAAGCACAGAAACATCTAACTGAACCAAATTGGGTAATTCTGCATCTAACACATTGACCAACGCATCTCGTATGTAAGGATGGTTTCGCCCAAGAGCGAACACGCCCCAACCGCTTAACAGATCAAGATAGCGATCGCCTTTGCGGTCCCATAAATATGGGCCAGAACCCCGCGTGAAGCCAACATCATAACCAATTGTCTTGAGAACACGGACCCACATCTCATTGAGATTATCTGAATGAAGCGTGTAGCGCTCGCTCTCTCGCGTGGCGACGCGTTGCACGAGAGTCGAGGCCGATGGAAATTCTAATTCCGACTTTGTGACATCACGCAATATGGCCATAGATGCATTCATTTTGCTGGCTCCAATAGCTTTCAGACGAAACCTAATTTAGGCCGCCGAGGGCGCATCAATATAAATACGGGATATTAAATGCGCCTGAATGAAGCCTCAAAACCTAATGATTGAGATCGCTGTGATCTTTCTCTTAAATGGCTGAAGCTTCGATATTAAGGAGTTTCATAGCACGTCGACGGGTTTAGGGCTATTCTTTTTAATAGCGCCTTTTTTTGTTAATTGCCAATAACTTCCACACTCCCAAACCTTAGTAAATTAGACCCTTTGTATCCACAGCCTTATAGATCCAGCTGACAGATTGCGGCTTGGAAGGGCCGCGGCTAATGATATGTTAGCGGATGATTCACACTGCGCTTATGATTCGATTTTTGTAAGAGCGCAGAAAATTTTATTTTAGGGTGAGATCAATCCAACAATAGATCCGTCAATCGGGGGTTAATGTGACTTTTCAAAATGAGCTTGAGCCCACCGCAATTGAAGCGGAACAAAATGATCTAGAATTAGAATTATTTGAAGTTGCTGGACGTATTAAGTGGTTTGATGTTTCTAAAGGATACGGTTTCGTAATTCCAGATGATGGCTCAGTAGATATTCTCCTTCATGTAACGATTCTGCGTCGTAGTGGATTTCAAACGGCTTTTGAGGGAGCTCGCGTTGTTTGTGAGGCGCAAAAAAGATCGAAAGGTTTTCAAGTTTTTCGTGTCGTCTCAATGGATGAGGCGACAGCTGTTCACCCATCTATGGCTGCAGTAGCGCGCACGCATGTTCAGGCTAATCCAACAAGTGGTTATGAGATAGCTATTGTTAAATGGTTTAATCGCGTCAAGGGTTTTGGTTTCCTCACGCGGGGTGAAGGAACAGAAGATATTTTTCTGCATATGGAAACTGTACGCCGTTATGGAATGATAGAGCTAAAACCAGGCGATAGCATACTTGTTCGTTATGGAGATGGCGCTAAAGGTTTAATGGCTGCGGAAATTCGACCGCTTGAAGCAAAAACATCGCCATCGCACTAAAGATCTTTCTTGTTGATCTAGGTGAGGCGCTCACATTTCAAGGCGCATATTATGTTATCAACCTTACTAAAGTTCCGTAAGTTATACATTGCATCAGAAATGTTTTTTTTATTAATTTGCCCTCCAGTGCATGTTGCAATTGCTCAGTCTCATGATCCAACAGATCGACTGCTTGTCATCACAGCAACGGGTAAACACAGCTTTACTCTTGAAATTGCAAAAACAAATGAAGAGCGCGCCAAGGGCTTAATGTTTCGAAAATCAATGCCCAATGATCATGGCATGCTATTTATTTTTCATGACGAACGCCCGATATCCATGTGGATGAAAAACACGTTTATCCCTCTTGATATGATCTTTGTCTCTCAGGAAGGCGTGGTCACCAGTATTATTGCAGATACAACGCCACTATCAGAGGAAATCATTACCTCAGAGCGTCCGGCCCAAGGGGTCATAGAGGTCAATGGCGGCGTCGCCCAAAAAATTGGTTTAGCGCCGGGAGACCAAATCCGGCATCCTCTGTTTCCTATAACTCCCTGAAAAAAATCGGGGATCTAATCCACATCTTGCTCTTTTTTGCCAGTTTAACGCCTTGTGAGACTTTCTCGCACGTGCTAGCGAGAGGAATATTATTGGGTCTCGCAATTTGCGGCATCTAGCGTTTAACGGGGTATAGCGCAGCCTGGTAGCGCATCTGCTTTGGGAGCAGAGGGTCGCAAGTTCGAATCTTGCTGCCCCGACCATAACGCACTGGATGGCCAGACTAGGGGCCAGGCGAAAACATTCATTCTCAGAGGCTCAATGTCTGCTCGTATTTACCGTCCCGCTCCTAGTGCGACACAGTCAGGTCCCGGAGCGGTGAAGCCATGGAAGCTTGATTATGATCCAGAGACGCCTCGCGCGTTAGACTCCTTGATGGGTTGGACCAGTTCATCGGATATGAAGCAACAAATCCGATTGCGGTTTGACACCAAAGAAGAAGCGATTGCTTATGCCGAACGCAATAATTTGCCCTATCGCGTTGAAGAGCCCAGGGAGAATTTAGCGGCGCGTCGAAAGACCTCTTATTCTGATAATTTCAAAACTAGCCGCGTCGGCCTCTGGACCCACTAAATCTGAGAATAAGAAGTCCAAAGACTGGACCCATTGTTATGCTCGGCCCCGTAGCTCAGCTGGATAGAGCAACTGCCTTCTAAGCCGTAGGTCGCAGGTTCGAATCCTGCCGGGGTCGCCACCATTCCATATGCTAGGGCGCAATCTAAAGGCCCAATATGCTTCAAATTACAATGCGTTCTTAAATCACATTTGCCGCCCGAAGTTAGAATGCGATCAAGACACATGCGGCTGATTTATGATGTCTTGTTAAGTTTTCCCGCCATTGAGTGATTATGCCCAGCCATCTGAGCGGTAAAAACCTCTCAGCGGCGTTTCATAATGCCTCTTAGCTTGCAGCGGTGAGCCTATAGAATGCTCCGCTGCCCTTATCCAAACACACATACTTTGGTTTCATCGGTTAAATGAACAAAAGCGATGTTGCATAGACAAGTTCTGGGAAACTTATGAGCCCATAGAAGCAAGCTGAGAGTTGCCAGAACCATTTAGAAACATGATTTCTGGATACTTCACTTTACCAAATCATCAACCGCCCAAAGAAGAGCAACGCTGACACAAGTAACGAGAAAAGCGATAAATGGCGTGAAGTCATCAAAGTGAGTTATATGTTTTCTCATTTTAGCCTCCTTAGAGGCCCGACCGTATTTTTTATAATATTTATACGGTTCTTACAGGGCTTCGCGTTCAAACTTTAATAGGCCTATATCTGAGCCTATGCTCATTAATTATAAATGCAAGCAAGAAATTGATCGTATTAATGAAGAGATAAGCAATCTCGGCAGTTTCTTCAAAGATCACAATACCTTAATTAAATTAAGCTGACGCCCAGGTTGTGCGATGGCGCACAAAGGACTCATCTAGATCACCCTCTAACTCGGCCCGAACAAGGCTTAGAAAAATATCATCAGCATCTCTATCGATGTGAAAAGACCCGGTGAGACTTTCAATTGTTGAAAGATAAGATGCGCAGCGTGGGCCAATGGAAGAAAAGTTTTGATGATTTTTATCACACAGAATTATTGCTTGAGATAATGCTGCATTAGAAATCATACTCTTAGCCTTTAACCAGAACGTATTTAGTATTTAGATGCTATAATTTAGGCGAGATTGAGATGAAAATAAGAGAGCTCAATTACAACGACTCCTTATCGTTAAGGACGGGTTAATTGTATAAATGAGCAAAAATTACCTAATTTATTGACGTCTCTTTTTTTTCTGAGCGGAGAAATATCTCTTATTACATCATAGGATAATACTTTTTTTATTACTCTCTATCTCTGTGGCAGGGAAGATTAGTCAGAGCTTGAGTGGCATATTATTTTTTTATACTGATCTTCGATGTTGTATTTAATCCTCAGAGTAAAGACGATTTAAAACCGATCATGTCTTATGTATTCCTTCTGCTACGAAGCATACTATGATTAATCATTGGCGGTTTGATGCCAAGGAGAGTGGTTGAGCTAAACTTGGCGAGGCTGTAAATGAACTATATGACTGGGCAAAACAAAAATTTCTTTTTGATCCGAACTATTTTAGTAAAAGAATATGATAAATTTTACAGTAAATTATGCGTTAATAGATCATTTGGCAGTCTATAATTTATTTTCATCCGCAAATATTCATTAAGGACACTGGGATTAGCCTTAAGCATTATCGGAAAGACCGTGCGAAAGTCTTTTTGCAGTTGTCATTGTTCTGTAAGAGCTTAGAAAAGAGTTTCTGACATCAGAGGTTAAGCAAAAGGATAGGCTCATAAAAATGTCCGCCCGGATATCTTTATTGCGGCCATGTTAATCCATTAACCGAACCTTAAAGTAAGCCTGCTAAGTTGATTACATGGCTGAAACATCTAAAACCACTGGAACTAAAGCCGCAAAGTCTAGCTCGATGCTTCCTGGCGTCGATTTTCACAATCTGCGCGTGGGAATGTGTAAATTTCCCTTAGGCGGCATTGATGATACGCCAGATAGGTTCTGTGGCGAGCCTGCTATTGAAGGTGGCCCATATTGTCCTGAGTGCGCCAAAAAAGCATATAGCCGACCAGAGCGACGCAGATAATTCTTAGTGCTTTTTTCACCTAAATGTTTTCCTGTCTCCTTGTCCAGGGAGCGTTGGAGTCGTGCCTGCAATTTTCAATCAATAAAATAATGGCTTTAGCTAAGCGTTTCGCTATCAAGAAGCGTAATGATCTGAGCTCAGCAATCCCCATTACCCTCGCAACAACCGACCATCTCTATGCGTGTAAGATCGGGCAATTAAGCCTTTAACCCTCGATCAGCCTTTTGCTGATGGGAGGGCATTGAGTGATCAGAAAGATCCCTCAATGAGATGTCTTCTTTAAATTGCATGCACACAGTATAGCCTGCGCGTTATCGCTCAGGTAGAAGGGACGGATCAGAAAGATACCCTGGGCTGCTTGACGCGTTAGCTGTTACAGTGGATTGGTGAGATTCTGACTGGCGTTGAGTAAGTTATTGATTTTAAAAATGGCCCCGTAGTTCAGCTGGATAGAACAACTGCCTTCGAAGCAGTGGGTCGGAGGTTCGAATCCTTCCGGGGTCGCCATACATCGTTAGACAATTTAGGGGCCTAAGCCGTGTTGTTTAAACTTCTGCTGACAGCGTCCCTCATCATCGCTTCAACACACTCTGTCCAAGCACAAGATTTACTAGATTTTTTATTTGGTTCAGGCACCCCCCAAAAAGCAGCGCCGCCCACGAACCGTCAACAGGAACGTACTGAAGGCGCGGGAGAGGAAATAGAGGGAACTGCAGAAGCAGGTCCCTCAACCGGCGGTTATTGTGTACGAACCTGTGATGGATATTTTTTTCCCTTGATTAAATCATCTCGAGCTTCCAGACAGGAGTCATGTGAATTCGCCTGCCCATCATCTCCGGTTGAAATCTATGATGGTGGCAGTATTCAATACGCCCGTAATCACGCTGGTCAGCGCTATAGTGCTCAACCTTTTGCTTTCGCGTTTCGTACCAAAACTGTTGCAAATTGTAATTGTAACAATCCTCAATCTGCTCAATCAGACTCAATTAAATTATCACGCAGCGACCCAACCTTGGCCTCTGGAGATATCGTCATAGAGGATACTGGTGCCTTTGTTTATGACGGAACGGCATTTGTGCCCCTTGCACGAGCAAAGGGGGTTTCGAGCCAAATGCGGCAGCGGATTTTATCCATGCTAAAAGGCAATGGCGAAAAGAGTGGCAGACAGACTGATTCTGATCCAGCCTCTCAACCAGCGCCTTCACCGCACAACTAGCCGCAAAGCCATTAAAGCTTATCTATCAGCTTTGGCCTTGTCGGGTTAATTCCCAATTAGTTGATTTATGACAATCAGAGGCGACGGGAGCATGCATGTTGTCTTGGTATCAGGCTCTCATACGAAAAATACAAAGTTTAGGCTTTCTCGATCAAACTGATGCAATCTTTACCGGCGCGATAAGCCCAACCAAATATACAAGAATGAGGGGTGCAAGAGGTATCTTTATTGCATGGATTAAGGTGATAAGTATCGCAGCCTTTAATTCTGGATTTTTTATAATCTCATGAGTGTTTCTCAGTGAAACCAATTAAAGAAAAAAAAGATACTGATAACAAGAACAAACGCATACAATACGCTGCTCTGCCATGGCGTTATAGCAAACACGAGGGGGTTGAAATACTTCTGGCAACCTCAAGAGAAACACGGCGTTGGGTGATACCTAAAGGCTGGCCAATGAAAGGCCGTAAACCTCATATTACTGCTGCGCTAGAGGCTATGCAGGAAGCTGGATTACACGGAAAAATAGAAAGAAAAAAAATTGGCGAATACACATATAATAAACGATTGAAAAATGACTTGGTTGTCCCATGCATAGTGGATGTTTATTCCTTAGAGGTTTTTAGACAACGAAATAAATGGCGTGAACAAAATCAAAGGATCATTCACTGGTTTCCTTTTAAGATTGCCGCCGCTCAAGTCGATGAAACAGATTTGCGCGAACTTATACTCAACTTTGGCGCAACAAAGTTAGTTAAACAGACAAGCGCTTAAATCCATTGCGCAGATCTTCAATCAAATCATCAATATCTTCTAGTCCGATAGAAAATCGTACAGCTGGACCAGTACACTGCCACTGTGTCGCTGTTCGATAGGATTTACAATCAAAGGGTAAAACGAGACTTTCGAACCCGCCCCACGAAAAGCCAATCCCAAAGAGCTGAAGACTATCTATAAATGCATCTAAAGATTTTTTCTCAATTGGATTAAATATAACTGAAAAGACGCCAGAGGATCCTAAAAAGTCTCGACGCCACAAATCATGCCCCGGATGATCTGACAGAGCAGGGTGCAATACCTGAGCAACTTCACCTTGTTGTTTAAACCACTGCGCTAATTGAACACCCGCTTTTTCCTGCGCGCGGAGGCGCAAGGCCATTGTCCGCAGGCCTCTTAATGCGAGCGAAGCATCATCAGGAGAGGCGCCAATTGCAAAAGAATTAAATGTTGATCGCAGACGTTTTGACCATTTTTCATTAGCTGAAATCAAGCCAATTAAAATATCTGAGTGACCAGATAAATATTTAGTCCCAGCCTCAATAGCTAGGTCTGCGCCTCTTTGATGTGGTGGAAAAAATAATGGCGTAGCCCATGTGTTGTCTAGAATGATACAAATATCATGCGCATGTGCAGCATTGGATATTGCTGGAACATCCTGAATTTCCATACTCTGAGAACCAGGCGACTCTACTAGGATTGCCGTTGTATCAGCCCGAATTAAATCTGAAATACTTTTACCCATAAGCGGATCATAATATTCAACGATCACGCCAAATTTCTTAAGTATAGTATCACAAAATGATCGAGTTGGTTGGTAGACAGAGTCAGTAACAAGAATATGAGCGCCAGCTCTCGTAGCAGTTAATAAAGCCAGATCGACAGCAGCAAGACCTGAAGGAACAAGAACTGTATCATAAGCGCCAGATATTTCCGACCAAGCTTGTTCTAAAGCTCGCGTCGTTGGCGTACCTTTCGTTCCGTAAGTATAAGGTTGATCTAGACTTTCAAGTTTTTCTACATTGGGAAATAAGACGGTTGATCCTCGATAGATAGGTGTATTAATGAATCCAAAATGGTCAAATGGATTACGTCCTAGTTGAGTGATCCGAGTAGAGATATTCCATTCCTGACGCTTACTCTTGTCATCTTTGGACATTTAATTTCTCATCATCGTCAATAATGGGTCAGGTTTCGTCGTTTTATGTCACCAAGAAAATGTATGATAAGCTTATCCTATATCAGGGATAAATTCTATCTTCTGAGATGATATTCTCCTTAATTTTACGACAAAATTATTTTCTTTTGCGCGCGAGACCACCACTCTTTTAAAGCCGTAATATTTGGTGAAACATCCTCAGATAAGGGTCCTGAAAAGTGGCGCCATTCATTTCTATAGTGGGGAGACACAGCAGTCACGACAGGTATACGGGCCAACATTGCGGACCGAAAGGCATCACATAAACCATAACCTGAAGCTTCTTGTTTCGAAAATTTGCTTATAAATATTAAATCAATGCCTAATTGCGCGGATTTTTCAATAGCACCGCAGGCTAACGCCAGCTCTGATGAATCTAAATTACAAGCAACAGAACCAGGTCCTAAATCTTGGGAAAGAGCGAAGGTCTTAGGAGTATTGATGTCGCGTAGAATAATTTTAGGCTTTGCCGCACCCGAATATACGCGATCTTGTGTAACGCCCGCAACGAGAATTGTATCCGCAGCAAGAAGACGCGCAAATTGACGCATGAGATCCTGAACATCAACCTCATGCTCGCTAGGGAGAGCAGCAATTGGGACAGGAGACGGTCTAGGAAACATCCCAAAAGGCCTTATATAACCGACAACAATAGTGATCCGTATCTATATAGATTATCACAGCTTGAGGCTATGAAAAATACAATTAGCTATGGTCTCTCCATGAGAACATAATCAAAGTTACCAAGTGGATCTAATATAATAATAAGTCAAAACTGTATAGATTTTAAATCAAAGACATTAAGCCGGCATTGCTAAATTAGCCAATCAATCAACAAATTATTTTATAACGGCTTTGTGATTACTGTCATTAGTTATCATGTATTTTAAGCATGCTGGTTTTGAGTTTATTAAAATAGCAACCTTACTATGAGATTTATTACAAAATATTTCTACACCAACTTTAGGAATATTTTGCAAATCTAATTGTGGCGCAATATCATTTATAAAGACGCTAAATTTAGCATATCTATATGTAAATTTATATGGGGGCTGAAGCGTTTTTATTTTAATCACTATTGATGTAAAAAGTTCAGTAATCCGCTGGATTATTACTTTAAAAACTAAAGACTTCTTATTTCTTCTCGCCGAACTTGGGTATGAGAATAAGCGCAAAGGTGTCCTTGATCGTCTCTTGGTATCTTTAAAAACCATTATCATCCGACGATCTTCCTAATTCTTTGTCACAAAACAGCCAAGGCCTGAACGTTTCAAAACTTTACAAGCAGCTTCAGCGCTTTGCTGTTCCAATCCTGCAAAACGGGCCCGATATAAGGTCTCGTTACCTTTTTGAACTTTCTCGGTAAAAGCTTTTACCTGAGGCGGGAGGCCTTGGAGTTGTATTTTGGCTTTATCTAAAAGCATATTGGCTTTTTCATTACTCTCGGCGGCGGCAATCTGGATCATCCAGCCAGAACGAATCGGCCGACTTGATTCAACCTCGCCATGTGACTGATTGTTTGTCGGGCGCAAGGTCGAAGGCGTCGTTGAGTATCCGCTCACAGAAACCGATTTTGCCACTCTCGTGGTCGTCGAGCCATCTTGTATAAGCGTAGAACTTAAATTGAGCGAAGCCACACGCTTTTTTTTATCAAGATCAGGCATGACCATTTTTGTCTTCTGGACACCTGAGACAAAGGCAGGACGAATAATTTGAAAGTGAGTTAAAACTTTTTCTTGAAGCGGCGAAGCTATAGGTTCTGATTGAGCGCGGGCCGTTCCAACTGGCTCAGCGTCTATATTGCTTGATGAGACAAGCCGGCCGCCGACTTTTTGAGTCGGTTCTTTACCCAGACTATTCTCAACAAGGGCTTGAGAGACTCTAGCTGGCTTAGAGGGGAAATTAACCTGATTATTGGCGTCATCATTCCCCTGTGTAGAGTTATTATCCTCTGTAATTGCTGAAGCGCTACGGATCGACGATCCCTCACCAATATGCTTTTCGATGAGACCAGCCATGATGGCGTCACGAGAGCCAGCGGATACTCCGCCCATAACAACTGCAACAATATGATGGTGTCCGCGCCGAACTGAGGTAAGCAAATTAAATCCCGAAGCGCGCGTATAACCTGTTTTAATACCGTCCATGCCTTCTACGCGGCCAAGTAAGTGATTATGGTTTCGATGTAGGGTGCCATTATAGGCAAAAACATGCGTTGAAAAATATTTATAATACTTTGGAAAACGTTCCTGAATAGCGCGCCCAAGAATAGAAAGATCTCGCGCCGTTGTTACCTGATCAGGATCTGGTAAGCCTGATGCATTTTCATAATGTGTTTGCGCCATACCAAGCGAATGTGCTTTATTGGTCATTATTTGCGCGAACGTATGCTCATTTCCACCAATGTTTTCTGCAATCGCACAGGCGATATCATTCGCTGATTTAGTAACCAAAGCCTTTATTGCATTTTCAACTGTGATTGTTTGACCCGGCGCTAGTCCAAGTTTTGAAGGAGCCTGCGCTGCCGCATGGGAAGAGATCATTAAAGGAGTATCTAAGCGCAAACGACCTTTTTCTAACTGCTCAAATAGTAAATATAAGGTCATTACTTTTGTTACTGATGCGGGATGACGCAATTCATCTTCATTGCGCGCATAGAGTGCGTGACCATTATAAGCGTCAATGACAATCGCAGCAAAACCATGATAACGCCCAATTGTGTCATTCTCTGCGCTGCTATGATTAAAGCGAGAGTGAGCATGGCTAATTTGCGAAGAAGAATGGTGCCGTCGGGCATGAGCAGGCAAAATGAATGAAAGACAAGCGGCGCTCAGTGACACAACAAACAAAGCGCGACGCATATTATGAGGCGCTGGTTTTGTTTTCTCACTCAATATCGTCATCCTATACGCCTCAGTCTATCAACAATTAAGAGCGGGTTGCGTTGACTATCAACAGTGTCCGGTAAATGTCAGACTTACCTCAGTCGGGTTACTTACGCGTTAAATCCGGCCTTTTTAATATATTGCACTGCAACATAAAACTTGACACTATTTGTGCAGTGCATATAATAAACACTCTGATGCAACAGGTTCTGCAAGGCCTCTCCCTTCCTTGCGGCCCTATTTGAAACAGGAAAAGCGTCATGGTCGCTAATTTCGATAGTGTTCAGCAAATCGGCAAAGAGCAATTTGAGGCGGCTTCAGCATCCGCCGCAGCAGTCACCAAAGGTTGGCAGAGCATCGCCGCCGAAACGACTGATTTCTCGAAGAAATCCTATGAAAAGAGCCGAGCGCTGGCTGAAAAGCTGCTTGCTGTCAAAAAAATTGAAGAAGCGCTGCACCTTCAAACTGAATATGCCAAGGGCGCTTATGAAGATTTTGTCTCTAGCGCCAGCAAATTTGGCGAGCTCTGCACAGTGATGTCGAAAGAAGCGCTAAAACCCTTTGAAAGCGTTTCCAAGCACTTCACACCAGGTAAATAAGCCTTAGGAGCCAAACATTTTCCTAACCCGACAGGGCTGACCTGCCGGGTTTTTTTAACAAAATAATTTAGGTTTTTAATTTCAACTATCTGCGCTTCGCGATACTCTTGGCGACAATTTTAAAGTTCTTTCGAGACGAATCAGCGTCAAAAAAAGCTTCCTTCCAGTCAAGCGCGAGACCATGCTTTCAAGCCCCAACGCCTTTGTCCATTTACATCTTCACACCGCATTTTCTTTGCGGGAAGGGGCTTTGACATTATCAAAGCTCATTGATCTGGCCGTTCACGACTCACAGCCAGCGCTCGCCATAACAGACACCAACAATCTTTTTGCTGCTCTGGAGTTTGCTGAAAAAGCAGCAAAATATGGCATACAGCCAATCACGGGCATTCAACTTTCTGTCGACTTTGCTGATGGGGATACGGGTTCCGCAATGATGCGAGAAAGATCCTTCGGCAACGTCGTTTTGCTTGCGAAAACAGAAGATGGCTACAGAAATTTAATGCGGATAGCTTCGCGGGCCTATCTTGATCCCGAACAGGGCGATCTTCCGCATGTTTCACTCTCTACCTTGAAGATGGATGCTCAAAACCTCATTGCACTATCCGGCGGTCCTGATGGGGGAATAGATCGCGCATTTGCTTCCGGCAACGCGGAACTTGCCACTCGGCGCGTTAAAACTCTTGAAACGATATTTCAAGACAAATTCTATATCGAATTACAGCGTCATAATCTTCAGCAAGAAAGAGAGATCGAGCCCTTGCTCCTCGATCTTGCCTACCGTCGCGGCTTGCCCTTAGTTGCAGCAAATGAGACCTATTTCGCTTCTGTTAACGATTTTGAGGCGCATGACGCGCTCCTCTGTATTGCTGATGGTACTTTAACAGGCGTGAGTGATCGCCGACGCGTTTCTCAAGAGCACCGTTTCAAAACTCAAGCTGAAATGGTGCAGATTTTTTCAGATCTTCCAGAAGCGACAATTAATACTATAGAGATTGCCCGTCGTGTATCGTTTCGGCCGCAAACACGTAAACCAATCATGCCGCGTTTTATCCAAGAAAATAAACCTGATAATGCGCTTGATGAAATTGAAGCTCAGGAATTACGCCGCCAGTCACATGACGGGCTTATGCAACGCCTTGCACTACACGGACCTGCGCCCGGCCATTCAAGTGAGGAATATCTAAATCGATTAAACTTTGAATTAGATGTTATTGAAAAAATGCGTTTTCCTGGTTATTTTCTAATTGTTTCGGACTTCATCAAATTTGCAAAATCTCAAAATATTCCCGTCGGGCCGGGGCGCGGCTCAGGGGCGGGTTCGCTTGTAGCTTATGCGCTAACGATTACAGATCTTGATCCCGTTCGTTTTGGTTTATTTTTTGAACGATTTCTTAATCCTGAACGAAATTCAATGCCGGATTTTGACATTGATTTTTGTCAGATACGACGTAATGAAGTTATCGATTACGTCAGAACGCGATACGGAGAAGATCGCGTCGCTCAAATCATCACTTTTGGATCATTTCTTGCTCGAGGGGTTTTAAGAAGCGTTGGACGCGTTCTGGAAATGCCCTTGGGCCATGTTGATAAACTAGCCAAACTTGTACCTCAAAATCCAGCCAAACCGATTACGCTCGCAGAAGCACTGGCAACTGAGCAGAAATTACGGGAAGAGGTTGAAAAAGATGAGAAAGTCGCCAGGTTATTTAAAATCGCTGGCGCTCTAGAAGGTTTATACTCAAACGCCTCAACCCATGCAGCAGGCATTGTTATTGGTGATAGACCTCTCCATGAGGTGACGCCTCTTTATCGTGATTCAAAATCTGACATGCCAGCAACTCAATTTAATATGAAATGGGTTGAACCTGCTGGTTTGATTAAATTCGATTTTCTTGGGCTAAAAACACTTACTGTACTTGCAATGGCCAGCAACCTCGTACGCCGTCGTAGTGGGGAATTCAAATTAGAAAATATCGCATTAGATGATCCAGAAACATATGCGATGCTTGGGCGCGGCGAAACTATCGGCGTATTTCAACTTGAAAGCGCAGGCATGCGTAAGGCGCTTGTTGAAATGCATGCAGATAGATTCGAAGATATCATTGCCTTAGTGGCGCTTTATCGACCAGGACCAATGGCGAATATACCAACATATTGCGCTGTAAAACTTGGGGATGAAGAGCCCGACTATATCCATCCAGCAATTGAACCAATCTTGAAAGAAACTTTTGGCGTTATCATTTATCAAGAACAAGTTATGCAAATTGCTCAAGTTTTATCAGGATATTCTCTTGGTGAGGCTGATAACCTCCGTCGCGCAATGGGTAAGAAAATTAAGTCGGAAATGTCCGCCCAACGCGATCGTTTTGTTACCGGAGCCGTTGAAAGAGGCTTAACTAAGAATAAGGCTAACGAAATTTTTGATCTTCTAGCGAAATTCGCTGACTATGGGTTTAATAAAAGCCATGCTGCAGCCTATGCGCTTATTGCATACCAGACAGCTTGGTTTAAGGCCCATTATCCAGCAGAATTCCTCGCTGCATCAATGACTTTTGATAAAAATCAGACGGATAAACTCGCTGAGTTTCGTGATGAGGCGCTAAGAATAGGCATTACTGTCGACCCCCCTTCAATTTGCCATTCCGGCGTCGATTTTGATGTAGCGATTGACGAAGATGATAAGCTTACAATCCGCTATGCCTTATCAGCAATTAAAGGCGTAGGCGAAGGCCAGGCGGACTCACTCGTTCGTTCTAGAGGCACCCTGCCATATAAAGATCTTGCTGATTTTGCCAATCGCATTAATCCCAGAGAAGTTAATAAAAAAGTTTTAGATAATCTTGCAGCCTGTGGCGCCTTTGATGAATTATTAGAAAATAGAGCATGTGTTTTTGCTTCAATTGAAACTATTCTTGCAGCGGCAAATCGACATACAGATGATCGAAAAGCTGGGCAAAATGCATTGTTTGGTAAGGATGAAGCAGAAACATTAGCGCTGGCAAAGGTGCCCCCATGGCCAATCGCTGAGACGCTAAAGCGTGAATATGAAGCGGCAGGCTTCTTTCTTTCAGGACACCCTTTAGACGCCTATGAGTCTTTGATGTCGAAACTCCGCGTTTCGAGATGGGGTAAATTTACTGCTGATGTCAAAAAAGGAGCAACAGCCGGACGACTTGCGGCAGTTGTTTTAGATAGAGCTGAAAGACGCACAAAATCAGGCTCAAAGATGGGTATTGTCCAGCTTTCAGATGTGAGCGGCCAATATGAAGCGATCCTATTTCAGGAGGGCTTAAATCAATTTAGAGATAAGCTTGAAAAAGGCGCTGCCGTTTTACTAACGCTCTCAGCATCAATAGATGGCGATGATGTGCGTGCACGAATTATCTCCGTTGAATCGTTGGAAATCGCTGCGGCGCGTGCTCAAAAAGGCATTCGTATTATTTTAAATAATGCTGCGCCAATATTAGACATTAAAAATAAATTAACTAAAAAAGGCGAGAGAGAGGTCTCAATCCTCTTTAAGCGCGAAAAGTCGCCAGAAGAAATAGAGATCCGACTGCCTGGCGGTTATTCAGTCAATCCGGAAACAGCCCATGCACTTCGCGCTGTTCCTGGCGTGTTAGAAGTTGAATATCTGTAAAAAAACAAATTAATTATCTGACACCGCCCAATAATCTGCAGCAAAAAAATTTGTCAAAGAATATGTAAGGCTAAAGTTGTGACAGATGACATAAATTATCGGCCAAAATTCATTAGTGAAGAAAGACCTCGCCATCCAGAGAAAGCATTTCGTCCGGATCATGAGCCCATACCAAAACCTGACTGGCTGCGCGTAAAGGCTCCTGGTACACTGGGCTGGAACCAGACCCTGGAGTTGCTCACTCAGTATAAAATTACCACGGTCTGTCAGGAAGCCGCGTGTCCAAATATTGGTGAATGCTGGCAAAAGAAACATGCTACTTTTCTCATCCTTGGGGATATTTGCACGCGCGCCTGCGCATTTTGTAATGTGGCGACTGGTCGACCTGAAGCTTTGGATAGAGAAGAGCCAGACCGCGTTGCCGCCGCTACAAAAGCGCTCGAGCTGACTCATGTCGTGATCACATCCGTTGATCGTGATGATCTTGATGATGGTGGGGCAGGGCATTTTGTCGCCACCATAAAGGCAATACGATCCCAATGTCCGCAAACAACAATAGAAATTCTTACACCAGATTTTCTAAAAAAAACAGGCGCTTTGGAGCAACTGATAGAGGCTAAACCAGATGTTTTTAATCATAATATAGAAACAGTACCCTCTCTTTATCCGACGGTTCGACCGGGTGCGCGTTATTTTCATTCAGTCCGACTGTTGCAACGCGTTAAGGAGATGGCGCCCACTATGGTGACTAAATCTGGTCTTATGCTCGGACTTGGCGAAAATCGGCATGAAATTTTGCAGGTCATGGATGATTTGCGCTGCGCGCATGTAGATTTTTTAACATTAGGTCAATATTTGGCGCCTAGCCGAAAGCACCATCCAGTCGCCCGCTATCTTACCCCCGAGGAATTTTTTACACTAAAACAACTCGCAGAAACGCGTGGGTTTAAACTGGTAGCGGCTTCGCCATTGACGCGCTCGTCATATCATGCTGCCCAAGATTTTGATAAATTGAAGCAAGATCAACAAAATTGCCTAAATCAATAGTCTAAACAAGCTCTAGAGTTTACTTAACCGAGAACCTAAATATCATTGATCTCTAACCATATTCACAATACAAAAAAATGAAGAGATTCCACACCAAGAAAATTATTCCCCATAGCCCATCCAATATGTTTCAATTGGTGAGCGATGTCGAAAATTATCCTAGCTTTGTTCCTCTTTGTGAGAAGATGCGGGTTATAAATCGACAAACAACTGCGCCTGGTATTGTTACGCTTGTCGCAGAGATGACTGTTGGCTTTAAGGCAGTTTGTGAACGCTATTCAAGTAAAGTCGTCTGCGATGAAAGTAGATCTGAAATAAATGTCAGTGCGATAGACGGTCCGTTTCGGCGTCTTAATACATGTTGGCGATTTACGGATGCAAGCGACGATGAGTCATCAATAAAACGCTGTCTTGTCGACTTTTCTATTGAATATGAGTTTAAAAGCCTAGCGCTTGGACTGATTATGGGCGCGATGTTTGATAAGGCCGTGCATAATTACACGGAAGCCTTTGCAAAACGCGCAGATATAATCTTTAGATCACAAAAGATTTAGTCAACAAGCAATGCGCATAATAAATCTAACGCTTTTTTTGTCGCTTCCATGCGGATCATCTCACGAGAGTTCAGTCCAAATTTTTTCTCTAGAAAGTTAATGGGTTGGTTGCGTTTAACATAACCAAAAAAAACAAGTCCTACAGGCTTTTCAATTGTGCCGCCGCCTGGCCCAGCAATCCCTGTAATCGATATAGCGCAATCAACTTGACTATTATTTAGGACGCCTAAAGCCATTTCACGCGCTGTTTGCGCGCTTACAGCGCCATATTTTTCTAGGGTTTCCTCAGAAACACCCAACATTTGTGATTTTGACTGATTTGAGTAGGTAATAAACCCCCGTTCAAAGACAGATGACGCGCCAGGGATTTCAGTCAAACTAGCGGAAACCATGCCGCCAGTACAAGACTCAGCTGTCGCGAGGGTTAAATTCATCTTCTGGGCGCGTTTAATAATTTCCTGCGCTTTAGCGTAAAGCAATGATTTCAAAATCAGACCCTCAAGCCCGGTTTGTTTTTTATTCCTGTGATGGCCGGCTGCGAAGATTTTTGACAGTACTACGTAATTTTTTTCCCTCTAAACGACGTAATTTAGCGCCATATGTCGGTTTTGTTTTGATCCTTGGCGGAGACGGGGGCTCTGCTGCTTTGATAATGAGATTCTTAAGACGTTCTAGCGCATCCTCTCGATTACGTTGTTGTGTGCGATATCGCTGCGCCTCGATTAGTATTACCCCTTCTTTTGTAGCTTTTCGTCCTGCAAGTCTTAATAATTTTTGACTTATTTCAAATGACAAATTTTGACAGTCTTTGGCGTTAAATCTCAAGCGAACGCAGGTTTCTACTTTTTGTACGTTTTGTCCGCCTGGACCTGAAGATCTGAGAAATTCATAGGAAATTTCAGCGTCATCAATAAAAATATTTCTTATGATATGGATCACTTCATCACCAATGATCCAGATTAAAAACTAGCGCATTCATCAAGAGGGCAGTCGAATTGTTGCGATCGCTAATGCAGCGATCCCTTCTTTACGACCAGTAAACCCAAGACCTTCCGTTGTTGTGGCTTTAATCGCAACTCTATCAACGTCAAGCGCCATAAGGGCGGCAAGGCTGTGTCGAATACGATCTCTATGTGGACCAATTTTAGGCGCTTCACAAATAATAGTTGCGTCTAGATGCGCAATCATGCCGCCTCTTTCTCTTATCCGCTGACAGGCGTGCTTCAGAAATATTCTAGACGCCGCTCCTTTCCAACGAGGATCGCTTGGCGGAAAGTGGGCTCCAATATCTCCTTCTGCGATTGCGCCCAACAGTGCGTCGGTTATCGCATGCATAAGCACGTCGGCGTCTGAGTGACCGGCCAGTTTAAATACATGCGCGATCTCTACGCCACCCAGCCACACCTGATCGCCAGGCTCAAAGGCATGGACATCATAACCTTGTCCGGTGCGAATATCTGGTAAATCTGCGTAGGTATGCTGCTTTATTATGTCCATAGCGCGATCAAAATCCTCTGGCGTTGTGAGTTTGAAATTTTTTGTATCCCCCAAGAAGAGATGCACGCTGTAACCAGCAAATTCTGCAATCATGGCATCATCTGTATACTCGCGAAGCCCATCAGCAGCTTTCCGATGCGCCTCTAAAATCAACAAAAATTGAAAGGCTTGTGGCGTTTGCACGGCGCGTAAACAGTGACGGTCTGGCGTAGCGACAACCATGAGCTGGTCATTAACTTGCTTGACTGTGTCGGTTAAGGCGACGCCTGGCGCGGCTGCGCCATATGTTTGCGCAGAAACGACCGCGCGCTCAACTATTGCCGGATCCACAAAGGGACGGGCCGCATCGTGTATAAGCACAACATCTGGGGGCGTCCGGTTCGCCAAAGCCTCTAATCCAAGCCTCACGCTTTCCTGTCGCGTGGCTCCGCCAAATACAGCAGGTTGCACCAGTGCGCGCGCCTGCGGCGTTAAATTCGTTAGGCATTCTTCGTAAAGTTCCTGATCATCGGCATGGATAACTACCTGAATGATGGCCTTAGGCGCACACACGTGTAAGGCTGAAAGCGTATGCGAGAGAACAACGCGATTGCCCAAAAATCGATATTGTTTGGGTATGCCCTCGCCGGCGCGGGAACCGCGGCCCGCAGCAACAACTAAATAGGCGATGGTATTCTTTGGTCTGAGCTCGGGCGCTTTTTCAATCATTCTGGCTCTGTGTCGTTTTTCTCCGGTGTCGTCAAATTCTCGAGGCATTTTGTCCCATTGCCATAGAAAGAGGCATTGCTTATAAGACGGGCAAGATGTTTGATGCCCAGAAATTAGGCTCTCCTGTCGACCATAGACAGGTAAAGGTTGGCGAGGTCGCTCTCGATGGTCGTGCCTTCCTGGCCCCTATGGCTGGCGTCACGGACTTTACCATGCGCGTAATTGCTGAGCGCCACGGCGCTAGTGTGACTGTGAGCGAGATGATTACGGGCAGGGGTATTTTACGCGGTGATAGAGAAACAACCCATCGGATTCGCTCAGGTTATCGACGAGCGCGCTCAGCCCCTCGCGCCATTCAAATCGCCGCTAGAGATGTGCGCGACATCGAAATTGCCTCCCGGCATGCCGAAGCGAGCGGAGCTGACTGGGTCGATATAAATATGGGTTGCCCCTGCAAGCGCGTAACGGGTGGAATGGCTGGAGCTGCTCTGATGCGCGATTTGGATCAAGCAACTTCTTTGATTGTCTCTGCGCGCCGCGCTGTAAAAATTCCCATCACCCTCAAAATGCGCCTGGGATGGGACGCCAGTTCCATTAACGCGCCTGAATTAGCGCGCCGCGCGGAAGGCGAGGGTGTCGCACTGATTACGGTTCATGGTCGCACGCGACAGCAATTTTACTCAGGTCAGGCGGATTGGCAGGCTATTGAACAGGTTAAATCTGTCGTGCGCATCCCTGTAGTGGCTAATGGCGACTGTGCGTCAATTGAAGATGCGCGCGCAATGTTAAACGCGTCAGGCGCAGACGCAGTTATGATTGGCCGCGCAGCAATTGGCCGTCCCTGGCTTGTTGGCGATATTGCTCATTTTTTAACAACCGGAACACAGCGAGAAAGTCCAGCTATTAAAATACGCGGCGCCATCGTCAAGGAACATCTTCATGGACTTATTTCACTGATGGGCGAAGCGGGTCTGCGACATGCGCGTAAGCATCTCGCTGCATATGTGGAGCATAGCTTTGACGCGGCAGATCACGTGATTTGCAAATTAAAACAGCAACTCTTAACCACCTCATCCATGAATGAGGCTTATGATTTAATTGATCAGATTTTTTTAAGTGATTACGCTGAGGTTGCAGCATGACCATTCAACCAAACGCACCCAATGCAAATAAAAACCAAAATCAAAACACAATTGATATTACACAGTCTCGATTACTGGCAGGTATTTTTGAGTCTCTCCCAACAGCCTTAATTACCGTTACTCTTGAGGGGTATATTGCAGACGCGAATGCGGCGGCTGAGGCTTTTTTTGAATTGGGTAGACAACTCCTTATTGGTCAAAAAATTGATCGCTTGTTGCCCTTTGGGTCCCCACTGATCACGCTTATTGAACAAGTTCATGCCCGAGGCGCGCCGATCAATGAATATAAAATTGAGATTGGACGTCCCGGCCAAGATCTAGAACGTCGCTTCGATGTTCATTGCGCCCCTCTGCCAGATTTGGATGGCCGGGTAATCGTGATGCTGCAGGAACGAACCATTGCTGACAAAATTGATCGCCAGCTCAATCATCGAAATGCCGTTCGGTCAGTTTCTGGAATGGCCTCAATGCTCGCCCATGAAATAAAAAACCCTCTTTCCGGCATTCGCGGCGCGGCGCAATTGTTAGAAACAGGCCTCAATGACTCTGACAGAGCCCTAACCCGGCTGATTTGCGAAGAAACAGATCGCATTGTGCGTCTGGTCGACCGCATGGAAGTCTTTTCAGACGCGCGGCCGCTGAAACGAGAACAAGTCAACATACATTCTGTTTTAGATCACGTTAAACAGATCGCCAAAAGCGGATTTGCGCGCCATTTACGTTTTACCGAGGACTATGACCCGTCCTTGCCGCCTTTATATGCAAACCGCGATCTCCTCATTCAAGCATTCCTCAATCTCGTAAAAAATGCTGCAGAGTCCATCGGTGACTCTGTCGATGGCGAGATTACCTTGAAGACGGCGTTTCGGCCTGGCGTGAGCTTCAGAACATTTGGCGAAAAAAACCCGGTGGGCCTACCTTTAGAATTAAGCGTAAAGGACAATGGACCCGGCATATCTCAGGACATAGCGGCTAATCTTTTTGAACCATTCATTACAACAAAGGCTTCTGGAACTGGCCTCGGTCTTGCACTGGTAGCCAAGATTATCAACGACCATGGCGGCGTGATTGAATGCGACTCAGTGATGCGCAGAACGGTATTTAGAATATTAATGCCCATGTATCGCCCGGAGCCTGTAGGGTCTGACCTTTCACCGTCCAAGAACAATCAATGATCACTCTTTTTGAGCCTGGGAGTTCGTATTTATGAATCGTGGGGAAATACTTGTTGCAGATGACGACGCAGCCATCCGCACCGTTGTTGCCCAGGCACTCTCGCGCGCAGGTTATGAAGTACGCACTACGGGAACGGCGGCGACGCTTTGGCGCTGGGTTCAGGCTGGGGAAGGGGACTTGGTCGTTACAGACGTCGTCATGCCTGACGAAAATGCCTTTGAATTACTCCCTAGGATCAAAAAACTCAGACCTGAATTGCCAATCATTGTGATGAGTGCGCAAAATACTTTTATGACCGCCATCCGCGCCTCAGAGCGCGGAGCTTATGATTATTTGCCAAAACCCTTCGATTTGAAAGAATTTGTAAGCATCGTCGGGCGCGCTATGGCGGAGCCACGCAAATCGTCAAAGAATGATGAGCAAGAAGAATTAGAGGGGATGCCCTTAGTGGGCCGCTCTCCTGCGATGCAGGAAATCTACCGCTCCCTCGCCCGCTTAATGCAGACCGACCTCACCGTGATGATTAATGGAGAGTCTGGCACAGGCAAGGAACTCGTTGCGCGCGCGCTTCATGATTATGGCAAACGTAAAAAAGGGCCGTTCGTTGCCGTTAATATGGCGGCGATACCGCGCGATTTGATCGAAAGTGAGCTTTTTGGCCACGAAAAAGGATCTTTTACTGGCGCAAGCCAGCGCTCAGCAGGGCGATTTGAGCAAGCCGAAGGCGGTACGCTTTTCTTAGATGAAATAGGCGATATGCCTATGGAAGCCCAAACCCGGCTCCTGCGCGTATTACAACAAGGCGAATATACAACAGTTGGCGGACGCACGCCGATCAAAACAAATGTGCGTATCATTGCCGCAACGAATAAAGATTTACGGATTTTAATTCAGCAAGGATTATTTCGCGAAGATCTCTACTTCCGTCTCAACGTTGTTCCCTTAAGACTTCCGCCTCTTCGCGAGCGTACAGAAGATATTCCAGATCTGGTCAACCACTTCTTTAAAGCTGTGGTGAATGAGGGCTTACCTCAAAAATATATTGATCAATCCGCTCTCGAACGGATGAAAAAATACCGTTGGCCTGGCAATATCCGCGAACTGGAAAATCTCATCCGTCGTCTAGCCGCGCTCCATCCGCAAGAAATGATTTCGGACTCACTTGTTGAAACTGAACTCAACCAGGAATTCTATCAACCCGCGCCAGAGATAAGTGGTCAATCGTCAGGGGCCAGTTTTAACGAAGGCGATCACGGTCAAACCTTGTCGACATCAGTCGAGCGGCATCTCACCAAGCTCTTTCGTGATTGCGGAGAACAATTACCGCCGCCAGGTCTTTACCATCGAATCTTGCGAGAAATCGAAATACCGCTAATTACCGCTGCATTAGCCGCAACGCGTGGCAACCAAATTAAAGCCGCTGAATTGCTGGGCCTTAACCGCAATACGCTGCGAAAAAAAGTCAATGATTTAGATATACGCTTAATGCGCTTGCCACGTTAAGAAAGGCGTCCCTCCAGGGCGCATACATCTCACCAGGCCGAGGAATCGGTAATTGCCACCCCCTCCGGCTCGGCCTATAGACAAATCATGGCATTAACCGAGAATGCATCGGCCAAGGAACCGAGCGCGGCGGCCGCACGCGCATGGATCGGTCCGCTCATAGCGGTCGGAGCAGCTGCCTGCGCCCTAGCTACATTTTTACTTGTCTCAAAATTTGGAAAAACATCGCCAACCGACGGGCGCATGATCGCTTTATTTGTCGGCAATGGCGCCTTAGTGACCATTCTACTAGTCATGGTTATCATTAAAGCCTTTCGGCTTTATCGAGTCTGGCGCCAGGGAGAGTCAGCCGCTCGCCTGCACGTTCGCATTGTTGGCATTTTTGCTGTCATTACGCTTGTGCCAGCTGTTTTACTCGCCATTGCCGGGTCTATGACTTTGGAACGCGCCCTGAATCCCACATTCATGTCAAGCGTGGGATTATTTGTTCATAATACCGCTAAGGCGGCAGAGGCTTTTCAATCCAGCCAATGCCAAGCGCTCTTGCAAGAGGCTCAGTTAACCGCCTCGGATCTCGATCGCGCCCGAATGCTTTTTACCTCCGACCGGACTTATTTCCATCAAGTGTTTGCAACACGGGCTTATTTTCTGGGTTTCTCTGTTGCTGCGTTAGTTAAGTCTAATGGAGAAATCGTCGATCGCGTTGATGTTGCAGAAAATGCTTCCGCAATTGTTATTGCGCCGCCCAAGTCTGAATTTGATAACGCTAGAAGCGGCGAACCGCTTTGTTTGATGATTGATGATGGCAAAAGCTTTGTCGCCTTACGATCTCTCAGCGCCTTCACAGATACATTCCTTTATGTAACGCGCCCAATTGATCCTTTTGCTATTGAGTTTCCTAAAGAGACTCAAAATCTGATCAATAAATACGAAGCATTTGACGCTTTTCGTTCAGCCGTGCAACGCGCATTTGTTTTAATGTATGCATTGCTCACGACAATCATGCTGCTTTCATCAATTTGGTTTGGGTTAGACTTCGCTGATAGATTAATGTCGCCAATTCGCACGCTTATTGCGGCGACAGATGAGGTCTCAGCTGGTAATTTTGATGTGCAGGTCAAGGTAGATCGCTCTCATGGCGAATTGGCTCGACTTGGAGATGTATTTAATAAAATGACCGCAGAATTGGATTCGCGGCAAAGTCGATTGATTGAAGCCAATCGGATCAACGACGAACGCCGTGAATTTACCGAAGCTGTTTTAGCTGGCGTGCCGGCTGCTGTCATTGGCGTTGACTCGGATAATCATGTTACCGTTATTAATCGCTCTGCTGAGGAATTGTCTTTGACCGAGGCTCAAGGCCAAGCCACGGTCGGGGCGGCTATTCGTGATGCGATCCCTGAGGTTGAACAAATTTTACTTGACGCTGCTGAGGTATTCCCTCGATCCGTTCAAAGCCAAATCACTTTAAAGCGCGGCATATCTGAACACACATTCAATATTCGCGTTACCTCCGCGCATGCCGAAGGCGAACAGAAAAATTTCGTTGTTACTTTGGATGATATTACGGATCTGATCACGGCGCAGCGCACTTCCGCCTGGGCGGATGTCGCCCGGCGTATCGCCCATGAGATCAAAAATCCGCTCACGCCAATTCAACTTTCTGCAGAACGCCTTAAACGCAAATATGGCCGATTAATTACGCAAGATAGAGATATTTTTGATCAATGCACCGACACCATCGTTCGTCAGGTTGATGATATCAAACGTATGGTTGATGAATTCTCTTCCTTCGCACGCATGCCCAAAGCAAAACCGGAACGAGACGATCTAAATGCCTGCATACGCCAAGTGATCTTCCTCATGCGCGTTGGTAATGCGGACATTGAAATTGTCGAAAACCTCCCGACAACGCCGACCTTTGCTCATTTTGATCGCCGCCTGCTGTCGCAAGCGCTGACCAATCTGATTAAAAACGCCATTGAGGGTATCGCCGCCAGGGAAGAGGGCGCTAATGAAGAATCCGGACGCGTTGACGTAACAGTTGCAGTTCATGACGAGTGGGCGGAAGTTGATATAATTGACAATGGCAAAGGTTTTCCGGCTATGAACCGACAACGTTTGCTCGAACCTTATATGACAACTAGATCTGAAGGCACTGGCCTTGGCTTGCCAATTGTCGCTAAAATCATCGAAGATCATGGCGGACGGCTGGAATTGCTCGATGCGTCAAGCGGGAAGGGTGCCTGTGTGAGGATGACCCTCCCACTGGCTCCCGAAGAAAAGAAGACTGATGCGTCGCTGGATGTTGCGGCTACAGATAATGAGAAGATGATCAAAAGGGGCGAGGCGTAATGGCAAGCGATATTCTCATTGTCGACGATGAAGCAGACATTCGGGAGTTAGTTGCTGGAATCTTGAGCGATGAAGGTCACGGGACACGTACGGCTAAGGACGCTGATGAAGCCCTTGCCGCAATAGCTGCAAGACGGCCCCATCTGGTTTTTCTTGATATCTGGCTGCAAGGGTCACGCCTGGATGGGCTTCAGGTTCTTGAAGAGATCCAAAAACAACATAAGGGTTTGCCCGTGGTCATGATTTCAGGTCATGGCAATATTGAAACAGCCGTGAGCGCCATTAAGATCGGTGCCTACGATTTCATTGAGAAACCGTTTAAATCAGACCGCTTGGTTCTGGTCGCAGAGCGCGCGCTAGAAGCCTATCAACTTCGCCGTGAAATTTCTGCGCTCCGACAAAGAGCTGGTGCCTTTGATAAAATCGTCGGCTCTTCTCCCTCAGCCCATCAACTACAGCAACTGGTTGCCCGCGTTGCCCCTGTGAACTCTCGCGTTATGATTACTGGTGCCCCAGGAACAGGCAAGGAGCTTGCTGCCCGATGTATTCATGAAGCTTCCTCCCGCGCCGGAGGCGCCTTTGTGGTCATTAATTCTGCGACCATAACGCCGGAAAATATGGAAGTTGAGCTTTTTGGACGTGAAGGCTCTGGCGTCGAACGCAAAGTTGGAGCGCTGGAAGAGGCCCATGGCGGAACATTATTCCTGGATGAAATCTCCGACATGCCTATGGACACTCAGGCTAAAATCCTCAGGGTTTTAGTCGATCAGTCCTTCCAACGCGTCGGCGGCACCACAAAAGTTCAAGTCGATGTGCGGGTCATTTCCTCTTCAGCCCGCGATCTTGCCTTCGCCATCGAAGATGGAACACTCAGAGAAGACCTGTTCCATCGGCTGGCGGTCGTACCAATCCGCGTGCCTTCCCTGGCGGAGCGTCGTGAAGATATTCCCGCATTGATTGAGTATTTCATGGACAATATGTCCGCTGCCTCTGGGATGCCGCGTCGTCAGATTGCTGAAGATGCGTTAGCCGTGTTGCAGCTGCACGATTGGCCCGGCAACATTCGACAATTAAAAAATAATGTCGAACGTTTGATGATCCTGACCGCGGGCGAACAAGGCGCGACGATCACTGCGGACATGTTGCCGGCTGATGTTGGCGAACTGGTTCCCGCAACGCCCGCTGGCGTAAAAGGCGAGAAGCTCATGAGTCTGCCGCTTCGGGAGGCGCGAGAAGTCTTTGAACGGGAATATCTGATCGCGCAGTTGAACCGTTTTTCTAACAATATTTCCCGTACCGCAGAATTTATTGGAATGGAACGCTCAGCCTTACACCGAAAACTGAAGTCGCTCTCAGTAGATCCATAATATCAAATAATAATGGACTGTAATTGATTTTTTAGATTAGATATAGATTGATCGCTTATTTAAGAGGTGAGGCTAAGACTTGTGTCTTGCACTCAAGCAGTAGAGAGGCTCTAATACCAAGAGATGCGGCCATAAAAATAATAATCAATCCTGGGAAGGGGCGGCTCTAAACCGCTCGGCTCAACAACAAGAATAGAGCAGGACAGCCGATGTCGTCAGAAAAAATGCAAAACCTTCAAGATACTTTTTTAAATTTTGTAAGAAAAAATAAAGTTCCCCTGACAATCTTCCTCGTAAATGGCGTTAAGTTACAGGGCATTGTAACCTGGTTTGATAATTTCTGTCTCTTATTGCGTCGAGACGGCCATTCCCAGCTCGTCTACAAGCACGCTATTTCGACAATCATGCCTGGGCATCCAGTCCAGATGTTTGAACCCGAGGAAGACGGAGAAAAACCAAGGTAATTAGTTGAATTCCATATTCACCCCAGAACTTCCAACGGAGAGTGTTGGCGGCGCGCGCACACTCGTCATCGGTCCCTATCACTCAAAAGAAGCACTCACTGCCGCATCCCGCCATCCTGACGCGAGATTGGACGAGGCTGAAGGTTTAGCGCTGGCGATCCATCTTGAGATCGCTGCAAAGGCCCTGGTGTCCCTTAATGAGATCCGACCCGCCACCTATCTTGGGAAGGGAAAAGTCGAAGAGTTCGCCGCGCTCATTAAGGAAAATGACATTGAAATTGTAAGTATGGATTGCCAACTCTCACCTGTTCAGCAACGCAATTTAGAACGGGCTTGGGACGTTAAAGTTATTGATCGCACCGGTCTCATTTTGGAAATATTTGGCGAAAGAGCCCGTACTCGAGAAGGTTCCCTGCAAGTAGAGCTTGCACATCTTGCCTACCAAAAATCTCGTTTAGTTCGTTCATGGACGCATCTTGAACGACAACGCGGAGGATTTGGCTTCCTAGGAGGACCTGGTGAAACCCAAATCGAGACCGATCGTCGGCTGATTGCCGAACGGATGCGAAAAATTGAACAGGATCTAGAAAAGGTAAAACGCACACGAGGACTTCATCGCAAAACGCGTCGCGATGTGCCCTACCCAGTGATTGCGCTTGTTGGATATACCAACGCCGGTAAATCTACGCTCTTTAACCGCCTAACCCATGCCGATGTCCTTGCCCAGGATATGCTTTTTGCAACCCTTGATCCCACACTTAGACAGATAAAATTGACGCATGGCGGGAAAGCCTTACTATCAGACACAGTCGGCTTCATCTCTGACTTACCGACGATGCTGATTTCAGCCTTTCGCGCCACTTTAGAAGAAGTCACGTTAGCAGACGTCATCTTACATGTGCGCGATGTCTCACATGAAGACTCAGATGCACAAGCCCATGATGTTGAGCAAATTCTCGATGAATTAGGGTTAAAGAGTGAAGATGAAGAGCGAATAATTGAAGTTTGGAACAAGATTGACGCACTCGATCACGACAGGCGAGAAGCCTTAACCCTCGCTACCAGAGGCTTTGCCAAAAATAAGCGGCCCATGCTGGTTTCAGCAGTATCAGGGGAGGGCCTAGAGGGCTTGCTGGCCCGCATCGAGGCAATTCTTGCGGTTAATCGCTTGACGCTTAGTCTCGATATTGCCCCTGAAGATGGAAAGGGACTGGCTTGGCTTTACGCACATACGGAAGTCTTAGCACGGAATATTAAGAGTAACGGGTCAACGCATGTTACGGTCCGCATTGCTCCTGAACGAGAAGCAGAGGTTCGAAAACGGTTCGAGCTAGGGCCGGCTTAGCCGCAATTAACCAACTATTTTTCGTATTTTTTTGCTTCAAGCCACAAAAGCTCCATCTCCGCGAGCGTTGCTTCTGCGGGGCTGCGCGCCTGCTGCTTCAAGCCTGCTTCTATATAGTGAAAGCGTCGCTCAAATTTTCTATTAGCGGCCCTTAACGCTTGCTCTGGGTCTACGTCCACATGTCGGGCAAGGTTGACAATAACGAATAGGAGATCGCCGATTTCTTCCTCTAATTCCGGCGTCGGCAAAAGCTCATGTGTTTTTAGTTCTGCAGCAACTTCTTCAGTCTCTTCACGAACTTTATCAATAACCAGCTGGGCGTTATTCCAATCAAAGCCAACTTTTGAGGCTTTTCTTTGTAATTTGACCGCCCGCGTTAGAGCTGAAAAAGCCAGGGGCACACCGTCAAGAAGGCTTGAGGACTGAGCCTTTTGTTTCAATCGCTTCTCTTCAGCTTTTATGTCATCCCACTGACGTAAGACAGCCTCTGAAGACAGCCCCTCTTGTTCACCAAAAACATGCGGGTGTCGTCGGATTAGCTTTTCACAAATAGCCTCAACGACATCCGTAAAATCAAAACAATTCTTTTCCTCCGCCATTCTTGCATGAAATATTACTTGCAAGAGAAGGTCACCCAACTCTTCCCTAAGATCGCCCATGTCGTTTCGCTCGATGGCGTCGACAACTTCATAAGCTTCTTCAAGAGTGTAGGGCGATACGGATGAAAAATTTTGCTCCAGATCCCATGGGCACCCCGTTATCGGAGTGCGCAGGGTCGCCATAATTTCAATCAGACGATTGATGGCATGAGACATGAGGAGCCGCTTTAAAGGTTAAAAAAAACGCCGCGTCCTAAATAGAAAGACGCGGCGCAAAACCATCATAAAGATAAGCAATTAGGCCAAATTGATCGACAACGCCTCACGGCCTTTTGCGGTATCAACCACCTGCATGATTACAGGCTGTCCTTCTAAGAGCCTGTTCAGACCGGATGGGCTGAGGATCGAAATATGAACAAAGACGTCTTTGCCACCGTCGTTTGATTGAACAAAACCAAATCCTTTGGTCTCATCAAACCATTTTACAGTACCAGAAACTGGCACTGCAGATGACGGATCTGGAGCCTGACGACGTGGACGCGGACTATCATAGCCACCGCCACCATCGCCACGGCCGCCGCCATAGCCGCCATCACCACGACCACCGCCATAACCGCCGCTATCTCTGCCGCCGCCAAAACCGCCGCTGCGGGGAGGTGGGGGTGGCGCACGCTCAGCTGCGCCTTCAAGATCAACGCTTAAAACGCGCGCGACTTGCTGTCCTTTAACAGAATTAGTGACTTGAACTTCAAGTTTCGCGCCTGGCGGCAAGGAGTCATAGCCAGCAGCCTGAACAGCGCCAATGTGAAGAAAGGCGTCGCCAGTACCATTGCCGAGTTCTACGAAACCAAAGCCCTTGTCATTTTTAAACCATTTTACAATGGCTTCGACGGAGGGACCTTCCATCGGCGGCGGAGGCGGGGCGTCTCCGAAACCACCGCCACCAAATGGGGACCGGGGTGGCCGACTTTGTCTTGGGGCATCATATCCAAACGGGACATCATCATCAAAACCGCGCTTGCGCGGACCCCGGAAATCTCTACCTTTGCTCATGTTACTTGCTCGTCTCCGCCAAAACCGGCAAGACTTTTATGTCAAACTCTTGCGCCCATGCCTATTGGTCGGTTGACTTAACGTAACCGGTCAGAGGCCATGAGGTATGCGTTTTGAATGTCATATAGTCCCGCGCGAACACTGCTTTTTAGCAGATTTAGATGACGATGGCGAAATATTTTCATGAGATACGAATTTTTTTTCTTCATCCAATTAAGCTCAAAGTGATTTGCCGTAAAAGCGGCTTCAGGGAAACACTGGAAGAGGTGGCGAGGACGCGTCAGTGAAGGGGCTTTTTGGCAGACTAAGTCAAAAAATTGATTACTCAATACAGATAAAGCGTTTGATGAATTATTGAACCTAACTGTTTATAATTTCGAGATTTAATAACAATGAGCTTTACCACTGTAAGACTGTCGCGCTTGACCTTGTGAAGGAAAACAATTTTCAAAAAACGATTGCTAGTTGTGACGAGACAGTCAACAGACTTTTAAAACAATACGAACAAAGTCGGGAAGAAATCGACTTAAATCTAACAACAAATAGCTGAGAACAATTAGGCCGCTATCGGTAGAACACGAGCCAAGATCAGGACAGGCCGCTTCCCAAAGATATACACCCTATATTCGTATAATCTATATTATGGAACCAAATTGATCTTAATTTCCCTGTAACTGACTATACTGCGAGCTTTAGCCCATCATAAGCGACGGTGACATTATGCGGCACAATTGCTGACAGCGCCGCATAATCGAGATCAACATGCAGATCTGTTAAGACAGCGTGTTTCGCCCCGTAGCGCTCAACAAGCCCAAGCGCCTGTTCAACATTCAGATGTGTGCCGTGACGCTGATACCGCAAGGCGTCAATAATCCACAGATCAAGTCCTTGCAGATAGATTTCGCTCTCTGGCGGGATCGAATGTAAATCTGGCGTATAGGCAATATTGCCAAAACGAAATCCAAGCGCATCCATATCGCCATGATCCAAACGAAATGGCGTTGCCGTAATCGCGCCGCCGGGCCCCTGGATCGTTACAGATGATCCAGGATGTAGCCTGTGCTCGACCATCAAGGGCGGATAAAAACTTCCTGGCGGCGTTTCAAAAATATAATCAAATTTATGAGATAATCTCAAAGATGTCGGCTCATCCATATAGGCGGGAATGCGCCGCCCATTCATAATCACAAGACCACGCAAATCATCAATCCCATGCGTATGATCGGCGTGAGGATGCGTATAAAGCACAGCGTCAAGGCGCTGGACATTGGCGGTGATTAACTGCTCTCGAAGGTCCGGGCCAGTATCAACGAGTATCTGTGTAGATTGATGATCTTGGCCCATCGTCAGTAAGATTGAACACCGACGACGACGATTTAGAGGGTTCTCGGGATCACATTTACCCCAGCCCTGCCCCACGCGCGGCACGCCGCCAGAGGAGCCACAGCCAAGAATTGTAACTGAAATCGTCACGTCCCGCCCTCCAAGGGCGGCATTTTAGAAAACAGCCGCAACGCATTTTCAGTAGTCTGACGCGCTATTTCTGCCTCATTAACTTCTTTGATTTCCGCCAATACCCTAGCCGTATCGACAACATAAGCTGGCTCATTTCTTTTTCCTCGATGCGGTATTGGAGCAAGAAAAGGCGCATCCGTTTCTACGAGCAGATGAGAGAGCGGTAGTTTTTTAGCAATGTCTCGAAGAGATTGAGAGTTTTTAAAAGTTAATACGCCAGAAAAGGAAATATAGACGCCGAGTTCAATCGCGGCATGAGCTAAAGGCTCGCCGCTTGTGAAACAATGCAACAAGGCTTTAAAAATGCCTTTGGACATTTCCTCTTTTAAGATTGTTGCGCAATCTTCATCCGCATCCCGTGTATGGATAACAAGGGGTAAGCCTGTCTGTCGGGCAGCCTCAATATGCGTTAAAAAAACCTGCCGAGAGATGTCTCGAGGCGCCGTATCATAATGATAATCTAGACCAGCCTCTCCAAGACCGACGCATTTGGGATGGCGCGACAAAGTTACGAGATCGTCGACGGTTGGCATCGCTTCTTCATGTGCATGATGAGGATGCGTTCCAACAGTAAAAAATACATTTTCGTATTTTTCCGCAACTGCTTTGACTTGCCCAAAGCGCGATAGATGCGTCGAAATAGTAATCATGCGTTTAACGCCACGCGCTTGAGCGCGGGCGATAATTTCAGCTTGATCCGGCGCAAAATCCGGGAAATCAAGATGACAATGCGTATCAATCAGCATGTTTGAGCGCGCCTAATTTTGATCTAGCGCCAGTGTGGCGGGATCGAGCTCAATGTCCTCGATATAGCGAGGAAAAATCGGTGCCGGAGGCGGCAAGGGCGCGCCCTCTTTTAAAGCGCCCTGGGGTCCAGCGTTGAAAAAATCGCGCTCATCTGGCCCAACCCCCAAGAGATCAAGAAGCTTAGTGGCTGCTTGCGGGATAAAGGGCTGAAGCGGCAAAGCCAGTCGACGCAACGTCTCTGCAGTAACATATAGGACAGTTCGCATCCGATCAGGATCTGTCTTTTTCTTCGACCACGGCTCTTCACTGGCAAAATAACGATTTGTTTCGGCGACAACGCGAAAGATTTCTGCAAGCGCCTGGTGAGGTGCGTAACTATCCATGGCGCGGCGCGAAGTGCTTAGAGCAGCCTCAGCCTGATCAAGAATATCCTGATCTTGGGGCAAAATTACCCCCCTGAGCGGCACAACGCCCTCACAGTTCTTAGCGATCATGGAGAGCGACCGTTGCGCTAAATTCCCAATATCATTGGCTAGATCTGAGTTGATCCGATTAACAATGGCCTCATGTGAGTAATTGCCATCTTGTCCAAAAGGGATTTCTCGCAAGAAAAAGTATCGTAACTGATCAACACCATAGCGCTCAGCCAATGCGAGCGGATCGATGACATTGCCCAAAGATTTTGACATCTTCTCCCCACGGGAGAATAAAAATCCATGCACAATGATTTGCTTGGGAAGCGGCGCTTGGGCAGACATTAAAAAGGCTGGCCAATAAATCGCATGGAAACGCGTGATGTCCTTACCGATGATATGTGCGTCTGCCGGCCAATAACGCGCGCGAGAATCATGCTGATCCGTTAACCAGGCTGTAGCGGTGATGTAATTGGTCAAAGCATCAACCCAAACATACATCACATGGTCAGATTTAGTTTGGGGACTGGGCGGGATTGAAATACCCCAGTCAAAAGTGGTTCGAGATACTGAAAGATCCTGCAAACCTCGTTTTACAAAAGCGACAATCTCATTTTTGTAATGTTCAGGGCTAATAAACTCAGGATGGGCAGCATAATGCGCAAGGAGTTTTTCTGTGTAATTAGACAGACGGAAAAACCAACTCTCCTCCTCAACCCACTCCACAGGCGTGCCTGTTGGCGCAAATTTTTTACCCTCTCGCTCCGTTAACTCTCCCTCATCGTAATAGGCTTCATCCCGGACAGAATACCAACCAGAATATTTTGACAGATAGAGATCGCCGTTGGCCTCCATCCGCCTCCAAATTTCCATAACCGCTTGCTTATGGCGGTCTTGAGTTGTGCGGACAATATCGTCGGCGCGCGCATTAAGCGCTTCACCCATTCGAGCGAATTGCGCCGCTGTATGATCCGCGAGCTGCTGCGGGGTTAGGCCTTGCTGTTGGGCTGTCCGCTGCATTTTTTGTCCATGTTCATCCATGCCGGTGATAAAAAGGACATCATGCCCATCAAGCCGTTTCCACCGCGCAAAGACGTCAGTGGCGATCCGTTCATAGGCATGGCCAATGTGTGGCGCGCCATTGGCGTATGGAATGGCGGTGGTGATCATATAGGCTGGGCGATTGGACATAGAGTTGATCTAGCGCGCTTTCTTCAGCTGGGAAAGCTATGCGCTAATCAAGATTTCAATTAAAAGGGCGCAAGTTTCCATTTTACAAAGCCCAATCCCGATGAAGGCAGCTCGCCTTGCCCTTCTTTGTGTTCCTTTAGTCCCAACTTTTTGGAGACAATGAGCGATTATGACATTTGCAAGTCTGCGTATCGGAACGCGCGGAAGCCCACTGGCTTTAGCCCAAACTCACATTGTGCGGACAAAATTAGCCCTAGGGCACCGGATCGACCTTGAAAATTTGACCGTTGAGGTGATCAAAACAACTGGGGATCAAATCCAAGATCGCCCCTTATCTGAAGCAGGCGGCAAAGGACTTTTCACAAAAGAACTGGACAGCGCCCTCCTAGCGAACGTCATTGATCTTGCCGTTCATTCCTCAAAAGACCTCCCAACCCGCTTACCCAGCGAGATCATCATTGCGGGCTATTTATTGCGTGAAGATCCCCGTGACGCTTTGATTAGCCACACCGGTCAAACGCTCGATGAATTAGCGCCAGGCTCAATTGTCGGCACAGCTTCATTACGCCGTGCAGCGCAAATCAAGCGACGGCGACCTGACCTGCAAACAACCCTTTTGCGGGGCAATGTTGAAACACGTTTGCGTAAGGTTCGTGAGGGAGAAATAGATGCCACGCTCTTGGCGGCTGCTGGCCTTAATCGTTTGGGACTGAAGCATCACATCAGCGCCCTACTCTCTTTAGAAGATTTTCCGCCTGCCGTCGGACAAGGAGCCATTGGTATCACCTGCCGCAGCAATGATCCTGAGACACGAAAGGCGCTTGACCCTCTTTTGGATCAAGCAACAGGCTATGCGCTAATGGCGGAGCGCGCTTTTCTTACCACTTTGGATGGATCCTGTCGGACGCCCATCGCCGGTTACGCCCAGATTCTGGGCGATGAGTTACACTTTTATGGCGAGGTATTGAAAGAGGATGGAAGCGCCTTTGTCTGCGTGCGCAGAGCGGGACGCGCCCTTGATGCGACAAAACTAGGCGCAGATGCTGGCCATGAATTGCTTCTACGTCTTCCACAAGGCGCCATGGGGTCTTTGTGAAACCGATCTTGATTTTAAGGGCCGAAGAAGACGCGCTGCGTACCGCAGATAAATTACGCCAATTTGGTTTTGAGACCATCCTCTCTCCCGTCATTAAAATTTGTGCAACTCACAGCAGAGCCCCAAAAGCTGCCTATGACGCCTTGATTGCCTCAAGCGCCAAAGCTTTTGAAACAGCTGAAGATATCCAGAACTTTACGCATTTGCCCGTACATGCGGTTGGCGCCAAAACTGCGATGAGCGCACAGGCTAAAAATTTTGCGCCTGATATTGTCGCCGGCAATGCAGAGGCGATCTTGCCTCTTTTAGTTCAAAAATATCACAAGCCAGTGCATTTTCTCTATCTGGCAGGGAGAGATCGTCAGTCATTTTTAGAAGATGGGTTACAACAAGCTGGTCATATCATAACAATTCATGAAGTTTATAAGGCTGAAGCAGCACATCAACTGACGAATGAAGCAGAAATTTTATTAAGAGAAAATCAACTTTCAGCAGCCTTGCATTATTCAAAACGTAGCGTTGAAATTTTTATTCAGTTGATGAAATCTGCGCAACTGAGCGAGAATTTAGGTAAAATAGATCATTTCGCTTTATCTAAAGATGTGGCCAGTCCGCTAGAGTTAATGCAGCTATCGCCTTATGTCGCGGACAAACCAAATGAAACGCAGCTGCTGAAATTAGCGATCGAAAAACTACACGGGCAATAAGTAAAGTCGGAAGCTATTCTTCTGAAAGCGCTCGACCAATCAAGAGCATCACGGGTCCGGAAAGATTTTGTTCTGTGATGCGCGTAGGCAAATCCGCAATGGTTCCTTTGATAATTTTTTCCTCAGGAGAAGAAGCCCGTTCAATCAAATAGGCTGGCGTATCTGCAGGCAATCCCTCTTTCAAAAGCCGCGCAGAAAGCGCTGGCAAAGTGCGATGGCCCATATAGACCGCCGTTGTCGCTCGCGGATCTGCAAGCGCCCGCCACTCAAAATCTTCCGGAAAATCTCCATCCTTACTGTGGGCTGTGATAAATTGAAGGCGACGGGCTGTTTCTCGACTGGTGAGAGAGGCGCCAATAGCTGCAGCGCCGGCACAAGCCGCCGTAACGCCTGGGATCACTTCAATCTCAAGACCTGCTTGGCGCATTGCCGTTATTTCTTCATTCGCCCGACCAAAGATCATCGGGTCTCCCCCCTTAAGGCGAACAACATGTTTGCCTTCGCGCGCCAAGGAAACAAGAAGATCCGTGATTTCTTCTTGAGGCACAGAGGGTGCGTATCCACGCTTACCGACATTGATCCGCGTTGCTTCACGCCGGGCAAAATCTAAGATGCTGGCCGGCACGAGATCATCAAACAAAACGACATCTGCTCCTGCGAGCGCGCGCATGCCTTTGAGCGTAATTAATTCAGGATCGCCTGGTCCTGCGCCAACAAGCGTAACGCGTCCCTGATTGATTGCTTGGCCTGCAGCTTGTGTCTGCGCCAAGAGATCCTCTCGATGCGCATCCGTCGGAGTGGTTTCGATATCTTGAAACGCAAGACGGGTGAACCGTCGCCAAAATTCTCGTCGACCAATAAAATCCAACCCTGAGGTAAGGATTTTTGGCCGCCATGCTTGAGCCGCCCGGGCCCATGCCGCAAAACTTGCAGGTACTAAGGTTTCAATACGACCGCGAACAGCTTGAGCAAAAACGGGGGATGCGCCGCCAGTAGAAACCCCGATCACTAAAGGCGAGCGGTTAACGATTGCGCCCATAATAAAATCGCTCATCTGAGGGCGGTCGGCTAAATTCAGCGGGACACCGGCCTCATCAGCAATTTTGCGCGCGTGATCAGCCTCTTCATCATCAAATGTTGCGCCAAATGCCAGCGTTGCGTTTGTAAAATCCTCCACCCGAACGCAACGCAAATGCAAGGAAACATTTCTACGCGTTTGGGCGATTTCACTTACCCGAGCACAGGGCGAGGCGGTGTAGATATCGACACGCGCGCCGGTCGCCGCAACGAGGTCGGCTTTCCAAGCAGCGCCCTCGCCGCCGCCGATGACCAAAACCCGTTTTCCCTCCAAAGGATAAAAAACAGGCAGGGTTTCCAGTGGCTGCATTGCATCTGAGGCGATCGGGTCAGCTTTCCGGCTCACGGGGCTCCTCTTGGTGAAAAATAAAAGCCATTAAAAAAGAAAAGCGGCCTCAACTGGGCCGCTTTCCAATAAAGCAATTTGCGGAATAAGAATTATTTCTTTTTTCCGTCAGCGCCAAACTGAGCAAGATACGTCCAAACATCATCGCCATCCTTGTCTGAGGCAAGACCTTGGAAAATCATCTTTGTGCCAGCAACCTTGCCTTTTGGATTTTTGACAAATTCTTTGAATGATGCCTCATTCCAAGTAATGCCAGATCCCTTCATGGCTTCTGAATAGTTGTAGCCTTCAGCAGCGCCTGCAGCACGACCATCAAGACCGTTCAATTGCGGCGCAACGGCATTTTTGGCGGTCTCGCCAACTTGGTGACAAGCCTTGCACTTGGCAAATACTTTTTCACCCGCAGCAGCATCGCCAGCAGCGAAAGCCTGGCCGGTTGATACGGCGAGAGCGACGCTCGCGGCGAACGTCAGCAGGGTAATCGGCTTCATCCTCGTTCCTTTCCTCAGTAACGACCGCTTTATCTTGGCGGCCGATTTATAAAACTTTTTCCGCCTCAAGTACCTTAGCTCTGGCTTGATCGGCTGGAACCTACAACGAAGGCCCCCTCCGAGACAATATCCTCGAATCGTGCCCATTAGGCTGTTGTTATACGCCAGTTTTAATGAACGGAAACTGAAACCAATACTTTTACCTGTGCTGCAGTTAACTAACCCGCCTGAGCGTTAGATTCACCCGAACGCCCAAATCCCCCAGTGGCGGCGGCAACGCCGCGCCAATTGTGGGAAGAATACGGTCGACCCCATGGAAACATCGACGCGCTGGTCCCTTTAAAACAAGCGCATCGCCTGTGGAAAGGACAAAAGTTGAACTCGGATCGTTGCGCTTCTGTCCCCCAAGTCGAAACCGGCAATCAAAGCCTAAAGAAAGTGAAAGTATAGGGGCGGACAGGTCAATTTCGTCCCGATCTTGATGCAGGGCCATCTTCGCCTCAAGATCATAAAGATTAACAAGACAGGCTTCCGGCGGCTTAGGATATTGCGTGAGTGCATCCCAAATTTCCAGCAATGGAGAAGGGATGGCCGGCCAGGCAAGTAGAGTTTCAGGATGAGCGTTTACATAACGGTAGCCTAGGGCTTTATCGCTCATCCACCCTAGCGGGCCGCAATTTGTCATGCGAACAGACATTGGTACGCCGGTTCGAGGCATATAGGAAACAAATAATGGGGCCTGCTGAATAATTTTGATTATGTGCGCGCTCACGTCACACTGAACGCTTGGTGTTAGAAAGCCAGGATAATGATAAGCGCCAGGACAACTGCGTATTTCATTACAAAACATTGGCCAGTCCTAAGTTTACCGTTAGCGCTTGGTCTATTGACGCCTGAGACAATATATAAATATTCCTTCTCCATCAGGCGAGAGAGAAAATACCCGCACTGATCGAACGCATTAGGAAAGATCGTAAATTGGCAAAGCGCCCTGTAAAAATAGCATAAGAAATCCCAACACCGGATTAGCAATGAGCTCTGAACCTGAAAAACTAATCGAAACAGTGACGAGCAGCTACGCCTCAGCGCGTAGCATTATAACAAAATTTTCACATCTCTTGTCATTCATGACTTTTAAAATCAAAAGAGGCAAATCCGATGAAAATATCGCGGCTCTAGAAACGCATTTAACGTTGACACAAGAGCAAAAACAAATGCTCGTTGCGCTTTCGTCAACTAAGCCTGGGGCTAATTTCATTGATGAAAAGATTCAAGATATGAACCGATCAGCATTTCATCGATCGGCCTTCTTACTAAACGCTTTTTTGCAATTTTTCTTTGTCGATATTGGCGCGCAGATGGCTGTTTCTATAATTTGGATTAAAGTATTTTTCGTTGTCGCCAATTTAATACTTGCATTTATCGCACATATTTCAAAATTAATGAGCTATGATGAACTTCTCGCTGGTCCAAATGCATTGCCGCCGAGGCGAAGACTATTTGGGTTATTAACCAATCGTCGATATAATCGCGCAGTTAAGAAAAAATCGCGTCCCTATGCGCGGCAAGCCTGGCGCGAAAACAATCTCTATCGACCTGCTTATTTTATTAATGCAACACTGATTTTTATTGGCGGTCAATTTATTTTACCTCTTGATCGGCTGATATTCCCATTTGGGCTGATCTTTGGAAAAATTATTGGCTTGCTGACAACACTCGCAACGATTTTTGATGTTTGGCGCGGCATTAAATCTGGTGATGATGCACGAATAGCGCGCGAAAAAGAGGTCAGCATTTACCGAGATTTAAATATATAAAATCTGCAGTCACTTATGATGAAGCACCTGCCGCCATGCAACAGTTGAATCGGCGTTAAGCTGATAGACAATAGGGACGCCTGTCGAGATCTCAAGCGTTGACACAGTCTCAGACGTTAACTGATCAAGCACCATCGCCAAAGCACGCAAGGAGTTGCCGTGAGCAACAACAAGAACGCGTTCTCCCCTCATCACTGGCGGAAGAATACGCTGACAATAAAATGGCAAGACACGGGCGACTGTATCTTTCAGGCTTTCCCCTCCTGGCGGCGAAACATCATAGGAACGTCGCCAAAGACGAACTTGTTCCTCTCCCCATTTTTCACGCGCTTCATCTTTATTCAAACCAGATAAATCGCCATAATGACGCTCATTTAAGGCTCTGTCGCGTATTGTTGGAATATTAGATTGTCCAAGCTCTTCAAAGATCAGCGAGAGCGTGTGCTGTGCGCGCACTAATGCAGAAGTAAAACCGATGCTGAATAAAAGATCTAATTTTTTTAATTCACATCCAGCCTGACGCGCCTCTTGAACGCCCAAGGGCGTAAGATCCGGGTTTTTCCAACCGGTAAAAAGATTCTGCGCATTCCATTCGCTTTGACCATGGCGGACCAAGACTAAGGTACGGGTGATGCTCATTGTCTCTGTCCCTCTTTAACTCGACAGACCAAGGACATCAGCCATAGAGTAAAGTCCTGGAGACTTGCCGCGGGTCCATAGAGCCGCCGCTAAGGCGCCGCGGGCAAAAATACCGCGATCCTCAGCATGATGAGACAAGACAAGTCGTTCTCCAGCGCCCGCCAAAATCACGGAGTGATCTCCTATTACGGTGCCGCCGCGCAGGCTTGCAAAACCAATCTCGCCGGGCGTTCGGGGACCGGTTATTCCATCACGCGCCTTGACGCTATGCGCCGTAAGATCAATGTTACGTCCTCGCGCAACCGCTTCGCCAAGCAACAAGGCCGTACCAGACGGAGCATCTACCTTTTGGCGATGATGCATTTCTATTATTTCTGCGTCCCACGCTGGACCAAGCGCCTTTGCCGCCCGTTCAACTAAAATTGCAAGTAAATTAACTCCCAAACTCATATTGCCAGAGCGCACGACTACGGTGTCTTGCGCGGCAATTGCAATTTTTTCTAAATCTTCTTCTGTAAGACCGGTTGTGCCTATAATATGCGCAACTTTATTTTTGGCTGCCGCCTGCGCCATAACAACTGTCGCCTCAGGCCGTGAAAAATCGACAATGACATCGGCTTGCGAAAGCGCTGCAGAGACATCGCTGGTCACAACGACGCCATTGGGTCCCTGCCCGAAGACAGCACCGCTATCTGCTCCCAGTGTCGGCGCAGTTTCACCTTCCAAAGCGGCGACAAGACGTAAACCAAGCGTGTCGGGTATCACCTGGGTGAGCATCCGACCCATCCGTCCAGCGGCACCAACAAGAACCAGACGCAAGTCGCTCATTTTTCCGCCACCTCCGAAAAACTCCCTCCGCCAAAGTTTTCTAATGCAGGCGAAGCGACATCTCCTATACAGTCCGTAACAGGAGAAGAGAAGATGAGCTTAAGAGCGGATAGAGATAAAATACCTACCTAATCGGATAGTTATTTGCTGGCAGGCCGCTTAGTTTGAACCCACGCCGGATCAGTGTCGAGAAAGGCCGCGCCTAAAAGATCCAGACAATAGGGAATGGCGGGCATAACGGCGTTGAGACAGAGTTCGATAGCAACAGGCTTACCGGGCAAATTCACCACCAAGCATTTTCCACGATGTGCTGCGATTTGGCGAGAAAGAATGGCTGTTGGCGTCTGCTCCAAGGAGACTTTCCGCATTAATTCGCCAAATCCTGGCAATTCCCTTGGACAGGCTGCCTGTGTCGCCTCCGGCGTAAGATCTCTGGGACTAGGTCCTGTCCCGCCAGTTGTTACAATAAGATCGCAGGAAAACTGATCGACCAGCTCGATCAATGTGTCGCGGACACTGTCAAAGCCATCAGGAATTATTCTTTTTTCAAAACGAAATGGCGTAATTAATATTTTATTAAAATAGGCTTCAATTGCTGGTCCGCCCTTATCTTCATATAAACCAGCGCTGGCTCTGTCTGAAATTGTCACAACCCCAATAATTGCTTGCGTTTGCTCAACGCCCATAGAGAACTCCCAACTAATCTTGACGCGTAACCACTCATGACAGCCTCACTTTTATAGGCGAGCCGTTTCGTGTTTCCGTTTGAAATTACTGACTCGAGAAAAAACGATCATCATAAACGATGCTTAATTAGTGGTTTCTCGAATATAAATATCCGCACCCTTGGCGATAAATTCTTTGCTTTTATCAGCCATCCCTTTATCACGTTCTGCGAGCTGCGCTGCCTCTACGCGTAAATCGCGGGTAATCTGCATTGAACAAAATTTTGGACCGCACATAGAACAAAAATGCGCAACCTTATGCGCCTCTTTTGGCATTGTTTCATCATGATATTGTCGCGCGGTATCCGGATCGAGCCCAATATCAAACTGATCATTCCAACGAAAATCAAAACGCGCCCGACTCATGGCGTCGTCACGCTCACGCGCGCCAGGATGACCTTTGGCAAGATCAGCGGCATGCGCGGCAATGCGATAGGTAATGACGCCAGTCTTTACATCATCTCTGTCTGGCAATCCGAGATGTTCTTTTGGCGTAACATAACACAGCATGGCTGTACCAAACCATCCGATCATCGCAGCGCCTATACCTGAAGTGATGTGGTCATAGCCTGGCGCAATATCTGTTACCAGCGGTCCGAGCGTATAAAAAGGCGCTTCGCCGCAAACTTTTAATTGTTTATCCATATTAGCCTTGATCTTGTGCATCGGCACATGACCCGGGCCCTCAATCATCACCTGGCATCCCTTATTCCAGGCAATTTTGGTTAACTCGCCAAGTGTTTCTAATTCTGCAAATTGCGCTGCGTCATTTGCATCGGCATTTGATCCCGGACGCAATCCGTCTCCGAGTGAAAAGGAGACATCGTAACGCCGCATAATATCGCATATTTCGTCAAATCTTTCGTAGAGAAAACTCTCTTTGTGTTTTGAAAGACACCAACGCGCCATAATAGAGCCGCCACGCGATACAATTCCCGTGACTCGGTTTGCAGTTAAAGGGACATATGCCAATCTGACGCCGGCATGAATGGTAAAATAATCAACGCCCTGTTCTGCTTGTTCGATAAGCGTATCTTTAAATACCTCCCAATCGAGTTTCAAAGCATCGCCACCAACTTTCTCAAGTGCTTGATAAATTGGCACGGTGCCAATTGGAACACTAGCGTTGCGAATAATCCAATCGCGGATATTATGAATATTTCTACCCGTAGAAAGATCCATCACTGTGTCCGCACCCCATCGCGCAGACCAAACCATTTTCTCAACTTCTTCTGCAACAGAAGAGGTAACGGCGGAATTACCAATATTAGCATTGACTTTAACAAGAAAATTTCTGCCAATAATGACTGGCTCAAGTTCAGGATGATTAATATTTGCTGGAATGATCGCCCGACCTATTGCGATTTCATTACGGACAAATTCCGGCGTTACAAAATCAGGAATGTCTGCGCCAAAGCTTTCGCCATCTGCTATTCTTTCTTGAGCTTGTTCAACAGCATGTTCGCGGCACAGATTTTCGCGATGTGCAACGAAGACCATTTCTTCAGTAATTATTCCTGCGCGCGCAAATTCCAGCTGCGTAACAGGCGCTGACCCAGCAGCGCAATATAAAGCGCGTTGTGCAGGACAAGGTTGAACAAGTTTTTCGCCTTCAACAAATCCGTTATCTTCAGGTTTAACTGCGCGCCCCTGATAAGTCTCTAACCCTACGCGTTTTGCCAGCCAAGGTCGCGCGGATGGTAGACCCGCTTCTAGATTTGGTTCGAAGGCGGCGCAGCTATAGGGACCAGACTGGTCATAAATTCTCAACGGCGGCTCACCCGCCTCTGCTTCCAGGCTGATTTCACGATAAGGCACGCGAATATCTGGGTAGGCTAGCGGTGATGAGTAGAGTTTGCGAGACTTTCCAATTGGTCCCGTCGTTACGTGACTAGGCTTTGCAATTCGCTTGTCGTGGATATTCATATGCCCATAACTCCCTCTCACTCCTTCAAGGGGAGCGGAAAAAATTTTAAGTCAGAGGAAACATCAGCAAAATCGACTGTTTAAGTCGCTTTTTCAACTGGCTTCCCTCCGCCGGCATTATCCGGATCAGGTTCGACGGGTTCATCTCAGCCACCAAAGCGGCGCCCCTCGCCAAGATAGATAAGTTACAGCCTTCTCCTCAAGCTCGCAAGGTTAAGCGATTTGAGAGACAAAGTGAGCGAGAAAGGAGATTTAGGCCCATTTTGGAAATCTACTATTTTCTAATCAAATTAGAATGTGAAACAAAAAAGAGCTGCTTACAGATTTCTCTCCCGTATCACGGAATTGCGACTGTAATATCTATTGAATTTAACAACTCTTAAAATCAACAGATGCGTGTCTTGTTATTAGATGCGTGTCTTGTCATTTTTTACGTCCAATGCTTATCCAACAATGATGTTGGGCGCTTGTTTCCTTTTTTGTGTTTCTAATAATGTCTTAATTTTAGCAGCTAGCCCCAAATAGACGCCTGCTTGTGGACTATTAGGCTCAGAGCTGACGATTGGATGGCCTGTGTCAGATGTTTCTCGAATACGCATATCAAGCGGAGCCTCACCTAGAAACGGCACTGAAAGCTTTTCTGCATCATGCCGCGCGCCGCCATGAGAAAAGATTTCTGACCGCCCACCACAATGCGGACATTGGAAATAACTCATATTTTCAATTATGCCCAGGATAGGCGTTTCGACCTTCTGAAACATAGCGACTGCGCGACGCGCATCTATAAGCGCGAGGTCTTGAGGCGTTGAAACGATAACAGCGCCTGAGAGAGCAGCTTGCTGTGCAATCGTGAGTTGGACATCTCCTGTTCCTGGGGGCATATCAATGACCATTACATCAAGTTCGCCCCACTTAACCTCATTCAACATTTGCATCAGCGCTTGCGTAACCATTGGTCCACGCCAAACCATTGGCGTTTTCTCATCAACGAGGAACCCCATGGACATGATTTTAACGCCATAGGCCTCGAGGGGGATAAGCTTTCCCGCCTCAACCGCAGGCTTTTTATTGAGACCAAAAAGCCTTGGCGCCGAAGGCCCGTAGATATCAGCGTCCAGCAATCCAACGCGCCAGCCCTGCGCGGATAGGCCTAACGCTAAGTTTGCCGCTGTCGTCGATTTCCCTACGCCGCCCTTGCCTGAAGCGACCGCAATCATAAACCGAACATTCTTCGATGAAGTTGCCGTGGAATGACGCGCTGAGGGCTGCGCTGCGTGCTTATGATCATGATCATGATTATGATCGTGTTTATGAGACGTCTGGACGGAACCTATGGCGCGATCTGCTGTCAGCGTTACAATTGCCGCATCAACGCCAGGAACCGCTTTTATCGCAATCTCTGCGTTTCGACGCGCCACTTCCCAAGGTTGAGACTTTTGGGGATCCCCTGTCAGCGAAACAAAGGCTTTCCCCTCAGAAATAACAATCCCACTCACAGCACGCGTTAGAGAAACGCCACCAGGAGCATAAATATTTTCAAGCGCTTTAAGAATATCTTGTTCGTTGGGCATAGGCTAACAATCTAAAAAAGGTTAAGGCTTATATGAGGCTAAGATACCCATCGTCTAGTCCTATATAAATTCAAGAGCAAAAAACACTTAAACCGACGGGCTTATTTCCAATAGCAGACATTATTAAGTTAAAATGAAGTTCTTATAAGTCTCATGCGAACATGCTCGCAGGATGTTCAATAAAGTGCTGAATTTCTGCCAATAATTGCGCACCAAGCGCGCCATCAATCGCACGATGGTCGCATGTCAGCGTTAAGGTCATGACTTTTGCTGCAACAGGAACGCCATCACGCACAACAACGCGATCTTCTCCCTTGCCGACTGCAAGAATTGTTGATTGAGGCGGATTGATCACGGCGTTAAAGCGTTTAACGCCATACATTCCTAAATTAGAAACAGAACTAACGCCACCTTCGTATTCTTCAGGTATAAGATTACGCTCTTTAGCGCGCCGAGCAAGCACCTTAATCTCATCAGAAATTTCTCGAACAGATTTTTTCTCTGCAAACTGTATGATTGGCGAAATTAATCCTCCCGGCACAGAAACCGCAACACCAATATTGGAGTGTTTATGTTTCAACATTGCTTCTGGAGTATAGGTTACATTTGCCTCCGGAACACGCTGCAAGGCAAGCGCCAGGGATTTAATTAAATAATCATTAATTGACGTTTTCCATAAACGCTGACCATCTGAGGTCTCAGGCGCATCTCCATTGAAATCCTCACGCAGCCGCATGAGATTATCGATTTCACAATCCACATCCAGCGAGAATTGAGGAATGTTCCTAGCGGATTCTGTTAATCTGCGCGCTATAGCTTTTCGCATTAGCTGATGCGAGATTTCTTCATAACTCCCGATTACATAATAGCGTCGCGTATGATCCTTCTCATCTATCGGTGAGATAGTATCTCGATAAGCTTTTAGGGATTGATCTACACTTGGTCGATGAGCATCAAAAGAAAGAATATCTTTTTCAATAATTCTTCCATGCGGACCAGTTCCAACAACTCCCTTAAGATCAATCGATTTATCTCGTGCTAAGCGGCGGGCCAGCGGCGTTACAAAAATCCGTGGAGCTTCTCGTGAAATCACCGCCAATTGATCACGTTTAATCCCGGTAGAGAACGGCTTTTGCCGAATGAATGATTTCCTCAATGCTTGGCAAAGCAAGTTTTTCAAGATTTGCCGCATACGGCATAGGTACATTTTTACCGGTTACACGCAAAATTGGCGCATCGAGATAATCAAAGGCTTCTTCTTGAATACACATAGCGAGTTCAGCAGATATGCCGCATTGCGGCCAACCTTCTTCAATTGCGACACAGCGGCCTGTTTTTTTTACTGATTGGATTATTGTTGGTAGGTCCATCGGCCGCAAAGTACGGAGATCTATGACCTCCGCTTCTATCCCTTCTTTAGCGAGCTCCCCAGCTGCAGCTAGAGCGTATATAACGCCGATTGAGAAAGAGATGAGTGTTACATGCTCGCCAGCCCGCGCGATGTATGCGCGACCAATCGGCAAAACAAAATCTTCGATGGCGGGGACATCAGCGCTTTTGCCGTATAAAATTTCATTTTCTAGGAAAACGACAGGATTATCGTTTCGGATCGCCGCCTTAAGTAGGCCTTTAGCGTCTCGTGCGTTAGAGGGCGCGATCACAATCAATCCCGGGATCTGCGCATACCAAGCCGCGAAATCCTGGCTATGTTGAGCCCCAACGCGCGCTGCTGCGCCATTTGGTCCTCGAAACACAATCGGACAGTTTATTTGACCGCCACTCATGTAAAGGGTCTTCGCAGCCGAATTCACAATGTGATCGATTGCCTGCATTGAAAAATTAAACGTCATAAATTCTATAATTGGCCGCAACCCGGCAAAAGCTGCGCCAATGCCAATGCCTGTAAAACCATATTCTGTTATAGGCGTATCGACGACGCGCTTTGCGCCAAATTCTTGTAAAAGCCCCTGCGTCACCTTGTAGGCACCTTGGTATTCTGCAACCTCTTCACCCATAATAAAAACATCAGAGTCGCGCCGCATTTCCTCAGCCATGGCGTCCCGTAACGCCTCACGCATTGTCATCGAAATCATCGTTGTGCCAGCGGGAATTTCTGGCGCGTCGATTGGGTGACGCGTGCTTGACGGCGCTGCATCGGGCTCAATCGAGTGTGGTGTGCTTATTTCTTCAGAATGTGTATTTTTTGTAAGTTCGGAAGATGACGGGGCTGCGCTGATATCATCAAGGCTTCCACCCTCTTCAACCATGATAGCGATTGGCGCATTTACCGCCACATGTTCCGTACCTGCTGGAATGAGGATCTTTGCCAAGACGCCATCATCTGCAGCTTCAACCTCCATCGTCGCCTTATCGGTTTCGATTTCAGCAACGACATCTCCAGCACGAACGCTATCCCCTTCGTTTTTCAACCATTTGGAAAGTTTGCCCTCCTCCATGGTTGGTGACAGCGCTGGCATTAAAATATTTATACTCATCCCTGACCGCCTTTACATCAACACGTCAGTAAAGAGTTCCTTGACTTCAGGCTCTTTATCTGCAGTTGCAAATTCAACGGCCTCAGCAACAATCTTGCGCACGCTTGCATCAATCTTTTTTAATTCTTCTTCACTCACGCCGTCCGCTAAGAGTCGCAAGCGCACTTGTTCAATCGGATCATGTTCCTCACGCATCCGATCAACTTCTTCCTTAGAGCGATATTTTGCTGGATCAGACATAGAGTGACCGCGATAGCGATAGGTCAAAATCTCCAGTAAATACGGTCCCTTTCCACTTCGACACCAGTCAATTGCTTCTGATGCAGCCGCCTTTACGACACGAATATCCATACCATCGATCTGCTTGGCGGGGATCGAAAAAGCTTCCCCTCGACGATGACATTGCGTCTGAGCTGTTGCGCGTGAAATAGCCGTGCCCATCGCATAACGATTATTCTCAATGATAAAAACAATAGGCAACCGCCAAAGTGCCGCCATATTAAAACTTTCGTAGACCTGTCCCTGATTTGCGGCGCCTTCGCCAAAAAAGGCTATAGAGACGCAGCTATTCTCACGATAGGCATTCGCAAAAGCGACGCCTGCGCCGATGGGTGCGGGAGCTCCAACTATGCCATGCCCACCATAGAAATTTTTTTCGCGCGAGAACATATGCATAGAGCCGCCCTTGCCCTTAGAATAGCCGCTGCGCCGTCCGGCTAACTCCGCCATCACGCCCTTAGCATCCATGCCCATGGCGAGCATATGACCGTGATCGCGATAACTTGTTGTAAATTGGTCGCCCTCTTTCGCCGCCATTTTTACGCCGACAACAACAGCCTCTTGGCCAATGTAAAGATGACAAAATCCAGCGATCACGCCCATGCCGTATAATTGACCGGCCTTTTCTTCAAATCGCCTAATGAGCAACATTTCACGCAGCGCAAAGAGTTCTTCATCACGGCTTAAGCCCATTTGCGCAGAGGTGGGGCTGATTTGATTATGCGCCATTATGTAACTCTACCGCTCCCAATATAATGAGTGTGACGCATTGCCATAAAACTTATGAGTAAACTGAAAAACAAGATCGATTAGCGATTATCAAGTTGCGATTGAAGCTCATCAGCAAAAGCCATAATTCGACCCGCATTGGTGCCAAAGTCATGGCGACCATAGCGCGTGATTGAGCGAAGATCGATCCTTGTTTGTCCAGGCAAAGGTTTAAGACGGACGGTGACATCTTCATCGATCCCCATAATTAAAGACTGGTCAACAAAGTCGGCGTGTCCTTCTCCGGTCCTTCCGCCAGGCGGACGCTTATCAACCAAGCGCCACCCAAGTGCATTGGCTGTTTTTAAAATAAGGGCATAGGCTTCATCTGGATCGAGATCGATCACAATCGGCTCAATATCAGGATAGGCAGGTCGTTGTGCTTGCCTTGCGCTAAGAGCAATACCCTGAGGCTGAAATCCCTTACGCGCATCATAGGCGGTGCCGGATAAGGAGAAATACGGCGGGTTTTCTATATCTGTGCTGATATCCGACAAGATCGGCAACCGTATGGCCTCATAGGCAAGATAACCTGGATAGGCCAATGTAGCTAAAGCGATCATCGCTCCTGCTGCGCTCGCGCCAATACCTCTTCGACCCGTATTCCAAATGATGACGCAGGCTACGCCAAATAACAAAAGCGCGATTGACGCCAAGCCAACAGCTCCGCCCAAAGAGGCAAGCGCTGAAGCAGGATCAATAATGTGTAACCGCACAAGCAAAAGAGATAAAAGAGCGACAGTAGCGGCAAAGACAGCAACCCGTCTGCTCCAAAGCGCGGCCTCAGACCAAGGCTCAAGAGGGATTTGTCTGCGCATACAGTGCTCCGCCGCATCTCCAAAAAATCATTAGCACCAATAAACTATTGGCAGTTAATAGCAAAAGAAGGCGAAAGCGACAAAAACAAGACTTTACGGCGGTCATTAGAGCCCTCCTTAGGGGATCATTAACGAGATTGGGGGATATAGAGGGAAATCTATGTAATAACGCCCGATCTGATGAAGAGATTTGATTATGTTAGAACGACCGCTCAACGATTTGACTGATGACCTCCAACAAGGCCATCCGCATGATCTCTTGGCCAAACTATATCGAGAGATTGGCATTTCAGCGGTGGCGGCCGCACTAGAGGTCACAAAAAGCGTCCCAGCTCCAGAAAAAACAACAGAGGCCACCGGTAGCGCAACCTCTGCCGCCAAAACGGACCTTGCAGCCTAATTTAAGCGCAAATAAGCAACACAAAAATCAATTGTAATGACACGCGCTAATTATCGCGCGTCACCTCAAGCGTTGATTACTCGATGATTGACGCAACGACGCCGGCGCCGACAGTTCTGCCGCCTTCTCGGATTGCGAAACGCAATTTTTCTTCCATGGCGATCGGCACAATCAAGCTGACCTCCATCGTCACATTGTCGCCC
>BJGJ01000008.1 GCA_014190435.1 Methylocystaceae bacterium
AATGCATTCGCAAATGCCAATTCAGCCGCTGAGCCGCGCGGACCCATAATCAAGTCGATATGCGCAACTTCATTGCCTTCGCCAACAAGCGACTCGCCAACAAGCATCTTATTAATCAAAGCCATTTATGTTCCCTTTCCAAAGAACGAGACAAGCTGCCATCAAGAGCAGTTGTTTCGAGATAAACCAGACATTACAAAATGCTGGTTATGAGAAGCGTTACGATCAACACCGTAACACCGACTCAACTGTTTACGCTTAATCGATTCCTGCGAGACATCATCAGCAGGAAAAAGATGACGCGCGTATGTCAAACTAGCTGACGCGCTAAGGCGAAAGCATGGCGGAAGTCCAGGCACAGCGGCTTTTCCGCCGTAACCATTTGCTTAAAGAGTCCGGATTCTGTCCCGTATTTTATATTACCAATCGCTAGCGCGCCAATTCCTAGCGCCCCGTGAGAAGAAATTGTCATACCCATATCATGCAGGCCGCATCCCTCAACGCCCAGCGGCGGCACGGCATTCACGTCAGCAGCAATCAATAAATTCTTCGCTGCTTCCAAATCACTCTTCGAGAGAACTTGAACACCCGCACGCGCGGCGCATAGGGCGATTTCATGCTGCAATAACAGGGCCCGTACCTGATCTGCAGAACTGCCATCAGCTGGCGTAACTTTTATGTTAAACCGCCGGCACATCTCCTCTGCGAGCTTAGAAACGCGCTCAAGACCTGAATAGCCAACTACAGTCACCTGCGCGCCTTCGAGAGCAGCTATGACTGCCGAGCAATAGCCAACAACGCCCGTGGCGCCATAGATAACAATTTTACTTCCCTTCAATTCACGTTGCTTTTTTTCACGCAATACTTTTTCAACGCTGGCGACCATCGCGCCTGCCGTTGTGAAGGAACCGTAAGGATCGGCAAATAGAGAAACTTCAAAAGGCTTTAGGAGAGCTTTTTTTGCCTCTTCCAGCATATCGAGAGCAAGGACCGCATCACGCCCGGCGAAAAATATGCCAGTGCGCAAGGCTGCCGAGGGAGCACGAGAGAACATTGCGTCTTGCACTAAGGCCGTTACTTCATCCAATGTTACGTTGGTGTAAGGAACCGTTACATCAAAACCAGCGTCAATGGCCATGTTCACGTCGAAAGGGCTCATGTGCTTCAACGTGCTGAGCATGTGCAGAATTGCCTTGGCCATGAATTCCTTACCCTTTCTTTTTAATTAGCTGTGCGCTGCAGTGCGGGCGCGGCAGGACAGGCGCTCCGCAGTCGTTTTTCTTTAAACCAGGCGCGAGCGGCGCAAAGCGCTTCGATCCGCCCGGGGCGACGAGACAGGCTTAGAGCCCAGAAACGTTCGGATGTCCAGAGGCGTGCGACGCACAAAATAACCCTTCCCTTACCCTAATTTTTTTACGACTATAAATTGATAAATATCAATTTATAGTCGTTTGGCTGGTTGACGCTTACCCAAATTTACACCTATAAGCCTCCCTAAGAGGGCTCGACGCTTGCTGCGGCGGGCCTTTTATTATCGTTTTCGCCATCGTAGAGGGTCGCGCAGGCCATAGGCTGCCCTTCCACATGGATGCAAGATCGGATCGAAAGGAAATTTCATGTCACGGCGCTGCGAATTGACCGGCAAAGGCGTGCAGACAGGAAATCTTGTCAGCCATTCCAACCATAAAACGCGCACGCGTTTTTTACCCAATCTTGTTAACGTCACGCTTGCCTCAGAGGCGCTTGCGCGTTCAGTTCGGCTCCGCATTTCTGCAGCCGCCCTGCGCTCGGTTGAGCACCGCGGCGGTTTAGATGCATTTCTAATAAAAGCGCGCATTGAAGAACTGTCTCAAAACGCACGCGATCTCAAGCGCGAGATTGAAAAGAAGCGGGCTGGCGCTGAAGCCTAAATCAACGCCCAGAATTTTTAAGTTCAGCCCCGAAATTGTTTCGGGGCTTTTTATTTGCTCTCTATATGACGAGATCGGGCGGGGAAGCCTCTCTTGCAAGTTGCGCCAAAGCTTCTTCTAGCGTGAGCTGAGTTTGCTGCTGCGAGCCCAAACGGCGAATAGAAACCGTACGCTCTGCTGCTTCTTTTTTACCAACAACAAGCAAAACTGGAGTTTTTGCCAGAGAGTGCTCACGAACTTTGTATGTTATCTTCTCATTTCTTACATCAACATCTACGTTAAGAGTGAGCTTTCTCGCAGCAGATGCAATTTCGTAAGCATAGTCGTCAGCATCTTGCGTAATTGTGCAAATAACTATTTGCAGCGGCGAAAGCCACAAAGGCAGATGCCCTGCGTAATGTTCGATTAAAATGCCGGTAAATCTTTCCAACGAACCAAACATTGCTCGATGAATCATGACAGGCGTCTTTTTCTCGCTATCCGCACCTATATAGAATGCGCCAAAACGCACTGGTAAATTGAAATCAACTTGTGTCGTGCCGCATTGCCATTCGCGACCAATAGCGTCTCGTAAGGTATACTCTAGTTTTGGCCCGTAGAATGCGCCTTCCCCTTCCTGAATGCTGGTTTTTAGCCCACGGCGCGCCAGTTCATTCAGAACTTTAGACAAAGCCTCTTCCGCTTTGTCCCAAGCTTCATCCGAGCCAACTCTTTTTTCAGGTCGCGTAGATAATTTTACAACGACATCCTCAAAGCCAAAATCTTTGTAGATTGTAAGGATCAGATCATTAATTTTCAGCGCCTCTTCCATGATCTGATCTTCAGAGCAAAAAATATGGGCGTCATCTTGCGTAAAAGCGCGCACGCGCATCATGCCATGAAGCGCGCCGGAAGGCTCATAACGATGAACAACGCCAAATTCGGCAATTTTAACTGGCAAATCACGGTATGATTTCAAACCATTTTTAAAAATCTGAACATGTCCTGGACAATTCATTGGTTTGAGGGCGAATATACGCTCATCCTCAGTTTTGGTGACGAACATATTCTCGCGATATGTCTGCCAATGACCTGATGTTTCCCACAAAGCGCGATCAAGAACTTGAGGCGTATTGACCTCGCTATATCCTGCGGTGTTTTGACGCCGCCGCATGTAGGCGACAAGCGTTTGAAACAAGGTCCATCCTTTTGGGTGCCAAAAAATCGCTCCTGGTCCCTCTTCTTGGAAGTGAAAGAGGTCCATTTCACGGCCCAGACGTCGATGGTCACGACGTTCAGCTTCCTCTAAGCGATGCAAATAAGCGTCAAGATCTTCTTGATTAGCCCATGCGGTGCCATAGATGCGCGACAGCATTGGTCTAGCTGAATCGCCTCTCCAATAGGCCCCTGCTACTTTCATTAATTTAAAAGCGCCGCCAATTTTTCCAACCGAAGGCAAGTGGGGCCCACGACATAAATCTAACCACTGACCTTGCTTATAAATTGACAAAGACTCATCGGATTTAATGCTATCAATCAATTCACCCTTGAAAGCTTCTCCCTTGGCGATGAACCAAGTTTTTGCGTCATTGCGCTGCCAAACCTCTCGCGTTATTTTTGCGTCCCGCGCAATAATTTCACGCATTTTCTTTTCAATTACCGGTAAATCTTCTAGCGTAAAGGGTTCAGTGCGATAAAAATCATAATAAAATCCATTTTCAATAACGGGACCGATCGTCACTTGCGTTTCAGGATAAAGCTCTTGAACCGCCTCTGCTAATACATGTGCTGCGTCGTGACGAATAAGCTCTAATGCGCGTGGGTCATCGCGCGAAACAAACTCAACCTTTGCATTACGCTCAACTGCAGCATCAAGATCAACGAGAACGCCATCAAGCGTCATCGCCACCGTACGTTTCGCGAGAGAAGGAGAAATACTTTTGGCGATGTCGGTGCCAGAGACGCCAATATCAAAATGACGCGACGCCCCATCTGGAAAAGTAACGGAAATCATAAGTCGCTCCTGTCGCGCTCAATCACCGACACGGATCGGCGTAAGTCGCTGGGAATAAAAGAGGCTCCGTTTAAACCGACACGTCTTGAAGCGCAATCTTGACGGCGGGTGAATCAGATCTCAAACGTCGACGTATTGAATATGGGCAAATGAGCCTCGGCGTTTAATATTCGCCTGAAGCCTAATGGCGCGCCCGAAAGGATTCGAACCTCTGACCCCCAGATTCGTAGTCTGGTGCTCTATCCAGCTGAGCTACGGGCGCATTGGCCAATTCGCAGACCTGCTAAGGAAGATGCGATAATGACACGGCTCGTTTACCGATTAGCGCGCACATTGGCAATAGCAAGGCTTTTGTTTTTGCCCTATCGCCCAGACCCCTGGCGAGATTTTAGACGACATGACGCCCAGAGAGGCCATAATGGATGTATTTATCTCAAACGGCGTTACGATTGCATTTTCTGATCATGCACCTCACAACCTGGATCGGCGCGCACCGATCCTTCTCATTCATGGCTTTGCCTCTACACAAGCGATTAATTGGCGTTATACCCATTGGATCAAAGCACTGACAGAAGATGGCCGTCGCGTCATTGCCTTTGACAATCGCGGCCATGGATTTTCTCAAAAACTCTACCAGCCATCCGACTATGCCTTGGAAAGCATGGCGAGGGATGCAGTAAATCTATTGAACCACCTCGGCATCGACTGTGCGGATATCATGGGATATTCGATGGGCGCGCGCATCGCGATAACAATTGCGCTTAGCTATCCTGAACGATTAAATCGCCTCATCTTAGGGGGCGTGGGCGAGCATCTCCTAAAAGATCCCGGCTTGCCCAATGGGCTCGCAGAGGCAATGGAAGCAGAAAGCGTGGAACATATTCCCTCCTCCATGCTTCAAATCTTTAGACGCTTTGCAGAAATCACTGGCGGCGATTTAAGGGCTCTTGCTGCCTGCGCAAGAGGCTTCCGTTCGGCCCTGGACCCGAAACGATTTATCAAAATTACTGCGCCCGTCTTAATCTGCGTCGGCACCAAAGACGACGTTGCGGGCGATCCATATGTTTTCAAGCCTTTATTTAGCAACATCAAAATTGTTGATATTCCAGATCGCGACCACAATCGCACTGTCGGCGACCGTCTTTATCGCCAAGCCGTACTAGATTTTCTTGATAAGCCGCTTTGAGAAGTAATAATCCAAGATGATTTGCATCGAGAAGACGCTTATAGATGCCGCCTGGCTGGAGCAATTGAAATGCCCGCGAACTCACGCGAAGTAGGTGCCGAAATAATTGATTTCCTAAAAGGAGATCCCTTGCTGGCGCGCATGCGCTTGGAGGCTGAAGACGTCTTACGCAGAGAGCCTGAACTTGGAGGCTTTATCCATGCGGCGATTTTGGCCCAGGAGACTGTCTTTGGGGTTGTCACGCATCGCGTAGCCCAACGCCTTGATCGCCCCGAGGCCTCCTACACCGCCATACGCCAAGCTTATGACGCTTATCTAGCTAATGATCCAACACTGCCCTCGGCCTTTCAGGCCGACCTTCTGGCTGTTTTAGAGCGCGATCCAGCCTGCACACGCCTGATCGAACCTGCGCTTTATTTTAAGGGATTTCACGCGCTCCAAACTCACCGACTTGCGCATTGGGCTTGGAACAATGGCCGGAGCGATTTTGCTTTGACACTACAAAGTCTCTCATCGCAAATTTTTCAAACTGATATTCACCCAGCAGCAAGAATTGGCCAGGGCGTCTTTATCGACCACGCAACAGGGGTCGTGATTGGCGCAACAAGCGTTATTGAAGATGATGTTTCTCTCCTTCACGGCGTGACGCTTGGGGGATCAGGCCGAGCTGAGGGAGAACGCCATCCAAAAGTACGCCGCGGCGTTCTGATTGGCGCCGGCGCAAAAATTCTTGGAAATATCGAAATTGGCCGCTGCGCTATGATTGCAGCTGGCTCTGTCGTGCTAGATCCGGTTCCTGCAAACAAGACCGTCGCCGGCGTGCCGGCGCGTATTGTTGGCGACGCAAAATGTGCTGAACCCGCCCTGGCCATGGATCAAATGCTCGCCGCGCTTGACGCCGGCGTTTAGAATAAAGAAACATCGATGCGTTACTTTTTTTTATCATTTCTTATTTTAATTTCTATTGCGCTGAGCTTTGACTTACCACGCGCACGGGCTGCAGGCTGGCATTATTATGACCCAGAATGTCCTGTATCCCTTGGTGATAAAACTATGAAATTTGTCGCAATGCAGCCCAAAAAAAATATAGACCGCGTGTGCGACGCCCTTCCCGATACTGGTCCCACAGTGATTGTGCTTGACGCTGGAGATCAAGAGCTTCGTGATATGACTTGGGATATTCGCATCCTCGACGCAAATAAGCCGATTGCTGAAGATAATCCTATTTCAATCGGCCATCTTACTGCGCAGAAATATCGCAATGGCATGGTAAATTTTGATCACAATTTTACGCGTGCCGGCAACTATATACTTTACGCAAAACTCACGAGCGACGACGGGAAAAAAACATACATAGGCAAACATCTCTTTACTGTCGGGCTCGTTACCGAAAGTGAATTCTATATTTATATTGCTTTTTCCATTTGCGTTTTCGCCGCTAGTTCTTTTGGATTGGTGAAGTGGCGACAAAGACGTTCACTTAACAAAGACTAGGCCTCTTCACTTAACCGCTAAAACGATTATTGCGTGGGAAACCTCTAGGAGGCAAACGTCCCGCTTCTGCTCTATGACCGATCCATTCTTTTAGCTCTGCTTTTGTGATCGTAAAGGTTCGGCCAGAAGTGTCAGTCCAACTCAGTCCATCTTTTAAAACAAAAGTTTTTGCATCTGATACGCCGCCATCTTTATATCTTTGCATCCGCACGCCCTTGCCCCGAGCCATGCGCGGTGCCTCATCTATAGGAAATAGTAGTAATTTTCTGTTCTCACCCACAATTGCGACATGATCGCCCTGCGCCGGAGCAACAACTTGAAGCTGCGCAGGACTCTCAACTGATAGAGCCGCGCGACCTTTGCGCGTAGATGAAAGAAGATCGTCTTGTGCAACAATGAAGCCGCGCCCATCACTAGCGATTAGCAACAAAGAGGCGCCGCTCTCATGCGGTAAAACGTGCGCTACTGTTGAGTCTTCATCAATGTCAGCATAGAGTCGGATTGGCTCTCCATGGCCACGACCTCCCGGCAATTTAGATGCTTCCAAAGTATAGGCCTTGCCATTCGTCGCTAAAACGAGGATTTTTGACGTCGTCTGCACAAAGAAAGATACGCCAAGTTCATCATCTCCCTTGAAAGTCAGAGAGGAAAGATCTGGCATATGCCCCTTAAGCGCACGGATCCAGCCTTTTTTTGATATAACAAGGGTTATTGGCTCACGCTCAATCATAGCCTCTGCAAGATCAAGATTGATCGCTTCAGGCGCGGCCTCAAACGCTGTCCGCCGCTTTCCATTTACTGTTTGAGAGCCATAATTTTTTTTCAGTTCACGTATCTGCCATCCAATGACTTTCCATTGCTGTGTTTCGTCAGAAAGAAGCTCATCAATTTCTTTACGCTCCTTAGTTAAACTGTCTAGATCCTTGCGCAACGTCATTTCTTCGAGTTTACGCAAAGAACGCAGCCGAGTATCTAGAATATATTCAACCTGCATTTCAGATAATTTAAATAAAGCTTTGAGTTTACCCTTCGCGTCGTCTTCTTCACGAATAATGCGTATAACTTCATCAAGATTGAGAAAGACGACAATCATACCTTCAAGCTGTTCTAGACGCCGAACAATAGCGGCATGACGATGCTGTGATCGGCGCTGCAACACAGTTCTTCTGTGATCCAACCAGTGTATCAGAGCTTCATCTAATGAGAGAACGCGCGGTGTCACGCCATCGACAAGGACATTCATATTCATCGCAAAGCGCGACTCAAGCTCTGATAGCTTAAATAGAGTTTCCATCATAAGCTGTGGGTCGATGGCGCGCGTTCGAGGCTCGAAGACAATCCGAACATCCTCAGCCGATTCATCACGCACATCTGCTACCAGAGGCAGCTTACGCTCTGAAATTAATTCTGCTAATTTTTCGATTAACCGTGATTTTTGAACGCCATAAGGAATTTCTGTAACAACAATAACCCAGCCGCCTCTTTGTAATTCTTCTTTTTCCCAACGAGAGCGCACGCGGAAGGAGCCGCGACCAGTTCTGTATGCTTCAGCTATCTCCTCGCGCGTATCTACGATCACGCCGCCAGTAGGGAAATCTGGCCCTTGAACAAATTTAAGAAGATCGTCGCTTGTACCTTTACGATGAGAAATAAGGTAAAGCGCCGCATCACAAAGCTCTGACACATTATGCGGCGGTATAGAAGTCGCCATCCCAACAGCGATACCCTGCGCGCCATTAGCAAGCAGATTAGGCAACGCTGAGGGTAAAACAATTGGTTCTTTCTCTTCTCCTGAATAATTAAGCGTGAAATCGATTGCATCTTCATCGATTCCTTCAAGCAACAATCGACTAACTGCCGTCATTCGCGCTTCGGTATATCGATAAGCGGCTGCAGAGTCCCCGTCTACGTTTCCAAAATTTCCCTGGCCATCAACAAGCGGATATCGAGACGAAAAATCCTGAGCCAGACGCACTAATGCATCATAAATGGCCTGATCGCCGTGAGGATGGAAAGAACCCATCACATCACCAACAATTTTGGCGCATTTCTTGAACGGCGCGCCGGGATCTAACCTTAATATATGCATCCCGTATAAAATTCTTCGGTGAACGGGCTTCAAACCGTCTCTCACGTCTGGAAGCGCGCGTCCTGTTATTGTTGAAAGCGCATAACGTAAGTAACGCTCTTCAAGCGCTTCACGCAGGTCTATTGGTGTCGGCGTAGTTTCGACGCCACCAGTCTTGCCCTTACCTGCTGATCCGCTTTTTTGAGCCATCAAGATGATCCTATATGCATGTCGTCATTTTGCAGAAAATGTATAATTCATGTCTTAGAAATATCTTAGAAACAATTACTCGCAATACGAGCCATCTCTCAAGTCATTGAACACATGAGACTTTTGTTTCACCACGCGATTCCCTGCGCATATCTAGGCTCTATTGCCTCTCTCCTTATGATGCAAGCGACCGCCTCGACCCAACCTTGATAAAAATATTCTCTCAGTCAATTTTTTAAATAATTACGAATCTTGCTTGCGAGAACGCAGTAAAATCCTTAGAAGGCGCCATCAACGAAGCTGTAGCAATCGTGAATGAATGAAAAAATTCCTCGCCATTTTTGCTTTAATAATGCTGGCGATCAGTCCCGCGGGCGCGGCAGAACCCCTTCTTGCTGCAAGCTCGACGCCTTTGCCTTCCGCTACCCAGGCTACAGGGAAAATCATCGAGCAGCCCAGAGCGGAAAATCCGCTACAGGCGCTGTGCCGAGAAATTTTTGTTGATGTGGATGAGGGCTACGGCGTTACCAGTAAGCAACCGCGCACCGTCTGCGAAGAACCCCGGTAAAAAAGAGCGGGCTTAATTCAAGCGGCAAGACGACTTAAGGCGTCTATGTAAAGCGCTCGCGAAGATGGCAAAGTTACGCCGCGCGGGGCTAACACATCTCTTATTAAAAAATACCCCGTCAACCGGAACGCTCCGCTGACATCCTCAAATGAAGCACTTTCATCAATATTGTATAGAAATGCCGGATAAGGCAATAATCTGTCTCTCCAGGGTGCGCCAGCATTACGACTAACCACACACCCTGATTTCGGCGAAACATAAGCCAAGTCTTCTTTTTCACCAGTTAGCACACAAGCCCGCAAATCTAAGCCATAACCAAGCGCGCTGAGCAAAGCCAATTCAAAACGAGCCATTTTCGCAGCTGCGCTGCGTCGAATACAAAACTCTACAATAATTTCTTCTGCAAGCTCGAAGAGCGCTTCATGCGGATCTCGCTCGGGCAACAGGCGCATCAACGCAACAAGCGTTGCAAGACCATGAAGGGTCGGACCGCTATCAAGAAAGCGCGCTGCCCGCAATTCTACCGGCTCGATGACAAATGCGCCCAACTGCTCTTCTAATCGCGCCCGCCAGGTAGCCATTACCCGGTTACCAGATTGTAAAATTGCCCGCTGCGCACGAGAACGTCCTCCCCGAACAACGCCGAGGCAACGACCTCGCGAACGAGTCATAACTTCAAGAATGACAGAGGTCTCGCCATATTTTCTCGCGCCAATGACAAGCCCCATGTCCTGCCATTCCATTTAACCTCACTCCATCCTCGTTAGCGATATTTAAATTTCCGATAATTTAATTTCAGGCGAATAATCTAAATCTTCAGCGTCTTTCGTAACTGCTTGCCCGCAGATAACGCGGCTTTGAGTTGGATCGAATGTGAGTGTCGGTGAACCATAGAGAGTCCAACCTTTGCTCAACGCCTCTGAAACACGATGACAAAAAGTAGTATCGTCAGGTCCCGTCAGATAACGATAAACTGTCGTTACCCTGCTTTTTTTTGACATAAGGGGCCCTCATACAACGAATCATTTACAGATCTATTATTATGGATCTTTAGGAAACTCCAAGCGCATCTCCCGATAACGTTCAGGATCATCTGCCCAATTTTCACGTACCTTAACAAAAAGAAACAGATGCACTGGATGACCCGCAGCCTCTGCAATTTCACGCCGCGCGGCTTGGCCGATAGCCTTGATCGTTCGTCCTGCCTCGCCAATGATAATCTTCTTTTGGCCATCTCGCACTACGAATATCGTCTGTTCTATGCGCGCAGAGCCATCTTTTTGCTGGGACCAAAGATCTGTCTCTACCGTTGATTGATACGGGATCTCATCATGTAAGCGATCATAAATTTGCTCACGTGTTATCTCTGCCGCCAACAGACGTAAGGGTGCATCTGAGAGTTGGTCTTCCGGATAAAGCCAGGGTGAAAGAGGCATGAGCCGGCCCATTGACTGCCGCATAACATCAACGCCATCTCCCGTAAGGGCAGAAATCATAAAAACTTCTAAAAATGTTTCACGACCGCTTAAATCTGCAACAAGCGCCAATAATTTTTCTCTCGTAATTAAATCAATTTTATTAATAACAAGTATTTTCTTAGTTTTTAATTGCGATAGTCGAGACAATATCGTTTCAACTTCGCTATCAACTCCCCTTCGCGCATCGACTAATAAGGATATAACATCTGCATCGGCTGCACCGGAAAAAGCGCTTGCCACCATCGCTCGCTCCAAGCGACGCTTAGGTTGAAAAATACCAGGCGTATCAACTAAGATAATTTGCGCCAAGCCATCTATCGCAATCCCGCGCACTAGAGCGCGAGTTGTTTGAGATTTACGCGAAACGATAGATACTTTTGCGCCGACCAAGTGATTGAGTAATGTTGACTTGCCCGCATTTGGCGCACCCACGAGGGCGACGAATCCACATCGCGTCTGGCTCTCAAGATCATTACAATCGGTCACACAACGCTCTTTTCGTTTGGTTGAGGATCAATTTTCTCTCGCTTTATAAAAGCCGTCGCAGCCGCCTGCTCGGCAGCGCGTTTAGATCCTCCTACTCCGATAATTGGTTCAAAGCCAGGAAGCTCAACGGCTATTTCAAATCGTGGCGCATGATCCGGCCCCCCGCGAAAAACAAGTCGATATTGCGGCGTTGGCAATCGCCGCGCTTGCGCCCATTCTTGTAATGCTGTTTTGCTATCACGAAGGTCTGCAGTTGCAGAGAGCATTCTCTCACGAAAAACCTTTTGTACGACTTTTGACACAGCCTCTATTCCGCCATCAAGGTAGACGGCGCCAATTATGGCTTCGCAGACATCGCCAAGGATCGCACGCTTATTGCTTCCACCTGCTTGCGCCTCTCCCTCCCCTAGCTGAATATAAGGCCCAACGCCCCAGACTTGCGCCACCTCAGCGCAGGTTTCCTTCCTGACAAGAGCCGCCAAGCGACGAGATAATTCACCCTCGCTTTGTTCGGGGTAAGCAGCAAACAACATGTGTGCGACAATTAATCCCAATACGCGGTCGCCTAAAAACTCCAAACGCTCATAAGAGAAAGATCGATCTGTCGACGCGCTCACATGCGTGAGGGCCCATCCCAACAAACGGCGGTCAGAAAAAAAATAGCCCAACTGCGTTTCTAGAGGACCATAATCAATTTTCATACGCACTTTAGCGCCTTCAATGCGCTGCGTGAAAGAGACGACCCCAGCGCACAGACCATGGCCAGCGCCAAAAAGTTAGCGCCGACTCATCTTTCTTTACCGAGAAGAAAACAATTTCAGCCCGGCCAACAAGATTAACGAAAGGCACGTAGCCAACGCCACCAAGATCTGGCGCTATCCTTGAGTCAGTAGAATTATCTCGATTATCGCCCATCATGAAATAGTGCTCTGCGGGAACGACAAAGAGATCTGTATTATCATTTATCCCGTGATCGCCTTCAATTTCTATAATCGTGTGTTCTATGCCGGGGTGATCCGCATCTCCCGGTAAAATCTCTTTATAAGTCGAGACTGGCACTTCTCGCCCTTCTCTGTTTTCAGTTTGCGCTTTTTCAATTGGCTCACGCGGAACAATCACCCCGTTAATATAAAGTCGACCCTCAATAACCTGAATCCGATCGCCCGGCAGGCCGATCACACGTTTAATATAATCCGTTTCATTATCTCGCGGCAGTTTAAAAACGACCACATCGCCTCGCTTGGGCGATGCGCCTAGAAGACGACCGGAAAAAATATTGGGGCCAAATGGCATCGAATAGTTTGAATAGCCATAGGCATATTTTGATACGAAAACATAATCGCCAATTAATAAAGTTGGGATCATTGATCCTGAAGGAATATTGAAGGGCTGAAAGAAAAGCGTTCTAATGACGAGCGCAATCGCCAGCGCTTGGATGATTACCTTAACTGTCTCCAGTAGGCCGCCATCCTCCTGCGTTTGTTTTGTCGGATTCCTGCTCAACCCGCACACTCCCTAATTCCCGTTAGCGCCGGGATAGTACCCGACCATAAAGTTCCGCTTAGCACGGCACAGCTTCAATGAGAACCTGCGCTTGCGCGAAAGGAAACTCGTCTGTTAGCGTAAGATGAATGACCGTTTTCATCCCCACAGGCGTCATTTCCTGAAGTTTTTGCGCTGCGCGGCCTGTCAGAGCTATTGTTGGACGGCCAGAAGTCAGATTTACTACACCCATATCTTTCCAGAAAACGCCGTCGCTGATGCCCGTTCCCAACGCTTTTGCGCACGCCTCTTTTGCGGCAAAACGCTTAGCGTATGAGGCCGCGCGTCCAGCCCTGAGATCTGATTTTTTGCGCTCCACATCAGTAAACAATCGATGCGTAAAACGCTTATCATACCGGCTAAGCGCACGTTCAATCCGCCGGATATCGCAAAGATCATTACCAAAACCGACAATCACGATGCTTGCACCCGTCCTTCGTCCATCGCTGCTCGCATAGTCCGAATTGTTCCGGCTAGACCAACAAACACAGCTTCTCCAATCAAGAAATGGCCGATATTTAATTCGCTGACTTGCGGAAGCATGGATACGCGACGAGCGGTTTCATAGTCCAAGCCATGCCCTGCATGAATTTCTAAACCAATCTTGGCTCCATAAGCTGCAGCTTTTTTAATCCGCCCAAACTCATGCTCAGCCTGAGCAGCCTCATTCATTTCTACGGCATGACACCACGCGCCAGTATGCAACTCAATGACTTTCGCCCCAACTGAACGCGCCGCGTCAATAACCTCCAGACTTGGTTCAACAAACAAGGAAACTCTTATGTTGCTCCGTGAAAGTTGATCAACATATGCAAGAAGATAATCATGTGCGCGTATGACATCGAGCCCACCCTCTGTCGTTCGCTCTGTTCTCTTTTCCGGAACGATACATACTGCGTGCGGCCTAATACCAAGCGCAATATCGAGCATTTGCTCAGTTGCCGCCATTTCAAAATTCAATGGCTTAGATATTGCCTCTTTAAGACGCATCATATCTGAATCAGTAATATGGCGGCGATCTTCACGCAGATGCGCGGTTATCCCATCGGCCCCAGCTTCTATCGCGAGAAGAGCCGCACGGAGCGGATCCGGACGCGGACCACCACGAGCATTACGAATGGTCGCAACATGATCGATATTAACCCCAAGCCTCAAATATGAATGATCCATTTTAGTTATCCAATAAAACGCTCGACCTTGCTCACAAGGGGACTTTCTCGCAAACGAGAAATAACAGTCGTAAGGTGTTTAAGATCTGCGACCTCGAGATCAAATATCATTTCCCTAAAATCAGGAGACAGCGCTTTGAAACGAATATTATCTATATTAGCGCCCGTTTCCCCAATTAGCGTCGCCAGGGTCCCTAATGTTCCCGGTTCATTTAATGCTGTCGTGATAACACGAGCGGGAAAGAGCTCACGCGTTTCCGCATCAATGTCCCACCGCACATCTAGCCATCTCTCAGGCTGATCATCAAACGCAGTTAAGGAGGGAGATTGAATAGGATAAATTGTTACACCTTGGCCTGGGGTCAAGATACCGACTATACGATCTCCAGGCACTGCGCCCCCATTAGGTGCGAAGCTAACTGGCGCATCGCCGCGTAACCCCCGAATTGGGATCGCCGCTTTACTAGCGTCAGGAGATTTAAAGACAACGTTAGCATTTGTCTTAACACCAAACCATCCAGGCTCACCTGGACCAATTTGTGTTTGATTAACTTTACGCTCTTCAGTGAAATCCGGATAAACAGCCTTGATGACATCTCCAGAATAAATCTCGCCTCTGCCCACGGCAGCAAGGACGTCTTCCACCGAATTTCTGGCAAGTCGCATTAAAACAGGCTTTAATTTGTCATCGGAAATAATACGATTAACCCGCTCAAAAGCCCGCTCAACTATTTGGCGTCCTAAGCCAGCGTATTGTCGTCGCACCGCCTCTCTTGTCGCACGTCTAATCGCAGCGCGAGCTTTGCCTGTCACGACAGCAGACTCCCAAGCAGTTGGCGGGATATGTCCCTCAGCCCGAATAATTTCAACTTCATCGCCATTTTTTAAGTGCGATAATACTGGCGCAACACGACCATTGATTTTTGCGCCTACTGCTGAATTACCCAGCTTTGTATGAACAGCATATGCAAAATCGATAGGCGTTGCGCTTCGAGGCAATGCGATCAAGCCGCCCTTGGGCGTAAAACAAAAAACCTGATCTTGAAATAATTCAAGCCGCGTATGTTCAAGAAATTCCTCAGGACTGTCGCCATGAGCGAGGAGATCAAGTGTCTCCTGCAGCCAACGAAACGCTCGACTTTCTTTGGCCAGTTCTTCGCGGCCTTCTTCTCCAGTCGCATCCTTGTAGAGAGCATGAGCCGCTATTCCGAAGCGAGCAATTTCATGCATTTCTGCTGTACGTATTTGCAATTCAACGCGCTGGTGCCCTGGACCAATGACCGTCGTATGAAGTGAGCGATAGTCATTTTGCTTAGGCGTTGAAATATAGTCTTTAAATCGGCCAGGAACGCTCGGCCATTTTGTATGTATGAGTCCTAGAGCCCGATAACAATCTTCAATTGGTCCAACGATAATTCTAAAACCGAAAATATCGGACAATTGTTCAAAAGAGATAGATTTTCTTTCCATCTTTCTCCAAACGGAGAATGGCGTTTTCTGTCGACCTGTAACAGCAGCCTCAATGCCACGACTTATAAATTCTTGAGTTAGCTCTTCTTCAACGCGCTTAATAGCGCGTCCATTTTTGGTACGCAGATCATGCAATCGCTCAGCGATAGCCTTAAAGGCTTCTGGAGATAGATGACGAAAAGCCAATTCCTCTAGTTCTTCACGCAATCTTTGCATGCCGATACGGCCTGCTAAGGGCGCATAAATATCTAATGTCTCTTGCGCGATACGCGCCCGCTTTTCTGTAGGCACATGATGCAGCGTACGCATATTGTGCAGTCGATCAGCGAGCTTAACGAGTAAAACTCGAACGTCTTCTGCGACCGCGAGCAATAATTTACGAAAATTCTCGCCTTGGCGCGCTTGTTTAGAGACTAGGTCAAGCTTTTCAATTTTCGTGAGGCCATCGACAAGCTTGCCAATCTGTTTGCCAAATAAACGATCGATTTCTTCTCTAGTCGTATCAGTATCTTCTATCGTATCATGTAAAACAGCTGCAACAATTGTCGCATCATCAAGTTTCAGGTCTGTGAGAATGGCTGCGACTTCAAGCGGATGAGAAAAATAGGGATCGCCAGAGGCTCGTTTTTGCGCGCCATGGGCTTTCATGGCGTAGACATACGCACGATTAAGCAAGTCTTCGTCAACGCGCGGATTATATTTCCGCACTCTTTCAACGAGTTCATATTGACGCATCATGCAGAGTGGCCGGGGCTTATGCATTGCACTAGGCTTTTCTTAGCTATGCATGAGACAGCTCAAGCACATAACGCAGACAGCCACAGACAACAGTTCAGCTAGAGTATTAGACTAGCTTAACACGCCACTCCAACAAAGAAGTAGATTCCCAGCTCAGAGGCGGCAAAAAAGCCTATTCGCCCTCTTCTTCGACCTCTGCCGGAGGCACCAGGCCCTCGAGACCACGGAGCAAATCTTCTTCCGTCATTCGATCGAACTGAGCTTCTCCGTCAAAATCTACCCCTGTTGCAGGGGTTAGCGCAGGCGCAGTCTCGGCTTCAGGCTCATCCACTTCCACATGACGCTGAAGAGAATGAATAAAATCCTCTGAAAGATCTTCCGGGGAGAGGGCCGTCTCAGCAATTTCTCTTAATGCAACAACAGGGTTTTTATCTCGATCGCGATCAACCAGGATTTGCTGACCGGAAGAGATTAGTCGCGCCCGATGGGCCGCCAGAAGCACGAGATCGAACCGATTTTCGATCTTATCAATGCAATCTTCTACGGTGACGCGCGCCATTTCTCTGAAGCTCCAATAATGATGGGATAAGGGCTGATACGCTAGATTGAGCTTTATGGCAAGAATGGCGCGATAAGGAAATTATGAATAACGCCGCAGTCTGGGCGGTAATTTGCGCTTTTAATGGGCGCCAGCGAAATATGGTCTAGGGTGCGCAAGCCCATCTTTGTCCTATTTTGTTAAACAATGAATCCTTTCTATTTTCTGAGCAATGACCCACAAAAGCCCTTGACCTTAGACCCCATCAGGGCGAATTAACACCTATGACACTGGCGCAATTGCCTACGTTAAAGATATCGGTTTTCACGAGCTCAGGGAAAAAACGATTATTTCCAAATGCAACAGCTTTCAAAACGACTCTTTTATACAGGATGACTGCCAGAATAAAATTAGGGATTGCGCTCAAATCGTTGAAACGGGTTGTCGACGAAGAGGCCAAGGAACGCGATTCCTCAATTGATGATGAAAACCCAATTGCGAGAAAAAAATGGCTAATACTGGTGAACGCATTGCACTTTTTATCGACGGCGCAAATTTATACGCCACAGCTAAATCTCTTGGCTTTGATATAGATTACAAAAGGCTCCTTCGAGAATTTCAAAACAAAGGAAGACTCATTAGAGCTTTTTATTATACGGCTTTGATTGAAGACCAAGAATATTCTTCAATCCGTCCTCTTATCGACTGGCTTGATTATAATGGCTACGCTGTCGTCACAAAGCCAACGAAGGAATTCGTCGACTCGTTAGGGCGTCGCAAAGTCAAAGGAAATATGGATATTGAACTTGCTGTCGACGCGATGGAAATGGCCGACCATCTTGACCACATTGTTCTCTTTTCCGGCGACGGAGATTTCCGCTCGCTCGTTGAAGCCCTTCAACGCAAGGGGGTTCGTGTTTCGGTTATATCAACAGTCACCACGCAGCCGCCAATGATTGCTGATGAATTGCGCCGCCAAGCTGATGAATTTATAGATTTAATCCATCTGGCAAACAGAGTTGGGCGAGATCCTGGCGATAGATCTGATCGGCCGCCGCCGGCTCGTCAACAAGAACGCCGACCCGTGACGCCTGGTAGCGTGCCAAACGAGGGTGAGCTTGAAGAAGACGATGAGGAATGAGCACTCTCAAAGCATAGCGCTGGCCTAGGCAATTTCGAGCCAATAAAAGTTGGCCTGCTCGAGCAGCGCTACCCTTTATCCCGAAGTAAGCGTCCTTTTTCTCTATTCCAATCGCGCTTCTTCTCAACTTCACGCTTATCATGCAGTTTTTTTCCTCGCGCCAAGGCGACTTCTAATTTAGCGCGTCCCTTTTCATTGAAATATAATTTGAGCGGAACCATTGTCATACCCTCGCGCTCAATTGCTTGCGACAATTTCGCTAATTCTCGCTTCTTCAAGAGAAGCTTACGCGGACGCTTTGGCGAATGATTGAAACGGTTGCCTGCTAAATATTCAGGGATATTGGCGTTAACAAGCCATGCCTCTCCTTGATGGTCCACATGGGCGTAACTTTCAGCAATCGTCGCTTTCCCTGAACGCAAGGATTTAACTTCCGTGCCCTTTAACTCCAGACCAGCGTCAAAGCTCTCGCCAATTTCATAATTAAAACGCGCCCTTCGATTGTCTGCGACGATCTTAAAGCCGGGCTCCTTTTTCGTTGCCAAGGATCGTCCTCAATTCTCTCAACTTAAATTTTACAAAAACAAACTGACCAAAAACATATATCTCCTAAATTAAAGGAGATCTGCGTAAGCCATCGCCGCACGGATACGTTCTTTTGTCGCTTGCGTTGACCCAACCAGAGGAAGACGAACTTCCTCCTTGACTTTGCCTAGGAGTGATAAACCATATTTTGCGCCAGTCACGCCGGCCTCCAGGAAAGTTGCAACATGAAGCGGCGTCAACTTGTCTTGAATTTCTAAGGCTTTTACATAATCACCAGCGAGGCAAGCATTTTGTAGCTCTGCGCATAAGCGCGGCGCAATATTTGACACTACAGAAATACAGCCATGCGCTCCTGCCGCCATACAGGCTAAAGCGGTTAAATCATCTCCAGAGAGTTGAATAAATTGAGGACCCATCGCTGCGCGCTGAAGCGAAATACGTCCAATATTTCCTGTTGCGTCCTTGACCCCAACAATATTCTTTAGCTCAGACAAACGCTTCATTGTTTCAACGCTCATATCCACAACAGAGCGCGGAGGAATATTATAAATTAAAATGGGAATCGAAACTGCATCATTTATTGCTTTAAAATGAAGATAAAGACCTTCTTGATTAGGCTTATTATAGTAAGGCGTAACAATCAGCAGACCATCCGCACCGGCACGTTCTGCATGGCCCGCAATCGCGATCGCCTCTCTTGTGTTGTTTGAGCCAGCGCCTGCTATAACCGGAACGCGTCTGCGCGCGGCGCGAATCGTCTCTGTAATGACCTGCCCATGTTCTTCGTGGCTCAGGGTTGGACTTTCTCCAGTGGTGCCAACAGGCACAAGCCCATGCGTGCCATTGTCTATTTGCCAATCGACAAGCGCTCTTAAGGAGCCAAAATCGACCTCTCCATTCGCAAAGGGCGTGACCAATGCTGTAATTGATCCGTGAAAAATTGGCTTTTTGCTCATGGAAACAGTTATTCTCCTACGCCTCATCCCCGCCGTAATCTCATCGTTAGATGTCATAAGAAAAGACGGTCGCCACTCTTAGCCGCTGGAAGCAGGCGAGAAAAGCCCTTAGGCGCCGTCCACAGTCTGATAGACGATGGGCACCATAGTTAATGAATCACTAAGGATTTGAGCGCACTCTCACGCGGCTCAGGGAACAAGCTGCCTATGACGTTGCCCCCACGCGTTAATCTTCGTCTCAGAATTCTCGCCACAGCGACCGCAATTGCGTTCATTCTGCCTGCTTATAACGGTTATGCGCCCACGCCTGAGGGTCAAGAATCCCTCAGCTGGGGACCTTTTAGCTCAGCAACTTGGCGCAAGCGCGTGGGTCAACTGGAAGAGACGCTGCGCGGGAACTTAACTGGCTCACCGGTCGAGGAGGAAGCCGCCCATCCCGTCCAAGCGCCGCTAGTCAGCGCAGATGAAGCTACGCCAACAAATGCACGAGAAAAATCACCCACTGATTGGACTGAAGACCGTAGCCTTCCCTCAAAGGAAGAGAGCGCTGACGCGCTAGGTGCTGACTCCAGTGCTTTTCTTCAAGCTCTAGCCGCCTTCAAAGCTGCAGATTTCGCTGCAGGAGAGGCAGCCGCCGACTCCTTGCAAACAAATAGCCTTGACACAGCAGCTCACTGGCTTGGCTTAAAGCTCCACCCAAAAGAAGCCGGCTTTAAACGTCTTTCAAGTTTTCTGCTTTTACATCCGCAATGGCCCGCGGCTGATTGGCTGCGTAAACGGACAGAAGAAACTCTCTTTGCCGAACATCATTCCGATAGAATTGTAAAATCATGGTTTGCTAACAAACGACCAACGACAGCTTACGGAAAATTTCTTGTTGCTCGCGCCCTTGCGCGAGAGGGCGATTTCGAAGCTGCGGCTGCTCTGACCCGCGATGCATGGCGCAACGACGATATTGGTCAGGGCTTTGATACAATGTTTGTAAAAGAGCTTGGCGTTTTTCTGAGCTATGAAGATCATAAATATCGCGCCGACCGACTTCTTTATTCTGGTAAAAATACATTAGCTTTGCGCGCTGCCGAGCTCGCAGGGAAAGACGAGGCTCTTCTTGCCCGCACGCGAGCGCTCGCCAACAACGGCTCCGGAGGCGAAAAGCTATTCAGCGGAGCGCCTGCAACTTACTACAACGATCCAGGCTTACTCTTCTCACGTATTCGGTGGTTGAATAATTCGAAGAAATTTGTTGAAGCCGGAGTCCTATTGCGTCAATCGCCACAAGATCCTGCGCTCACCATTGACGGGGACGCTTGGTGGGCGGAGCAGCGGCAGACTGCGCGCAAGCTTCTTGATAACGGCGATAATGAATCCGCCTATTTAATTTGCTCCCGTCACAGCGCGCGCTCAACGAGCAATAAGGTCGAAGCTGAATTTATGGCAGGTTGGATCGCGCTTCGCTTCTTAGATAACCCCCAGCGCGCAGAACCGCATTTCATCGCCGTTGAAGCGGCGGCGGAAACACCGCTACAAAAATCTCGCGCCCTCTACTGGCTAGGGAGAACCGCTGAAGCCCTCCACAGATCAGAAAACGAGGCGAAAGCACAAGACTTTTATAAAAAGGCGGCGCTCCATTCGACAACTTTCTATGGTCAATTATCAATCGCTAAACTCGGATTGAATAGCCAACCCCTTCGACCTGCGCCACAAGCTGCGCCCAAAGAAGCGCATAATGAAACAGTGCGCTCAATTACAGCGCTGCTAGCAGCTGGCGAGAAGGAAATCGCTGCGCCGCTTGCGCTTGATGCAGCTAAAAATTTTCAAGACGAGCAACAAATCGTCGCTCTTGGCGAAGTCATCGCCAAACATCAAGACGCAAAGCTTTCTCTCGTTTACGGGAAAAGCGCCTCATATCGCGGCGTAGCTCTAGACCATATTGCCTTTCCCTCCTACGGGGTGCCCGACTACGCCGCCTTACCAGGTTCTGCAACGCGCGCAGTCGTCTACGCCGTTGCAAGACAGGAGAGTGCCTTCGATCCGAAAGCGATTTCTTCCGCTGGTGCAATGGGTCTTATGCAAATGATTGCATCAACTGCGCGCCATACGGCTTTTATGAAAGGCCTAAGCTTTGACATTACGCGGATGCTGAGAGAACCAGCATTCAATGCACAACTTGGGGCCGCCCATCTTGGCATTCTTCTAGGAGAATATCGCGGCGCCTATCTGCTTACCTTTGCCGCCTATAATGCAGGTGGTGGGCGCGTCAAACAATGGATTGATGCATATGGCGACCCAAGAAAATCATCCGTCGATCCAATCGATTGGATTGAAAGAATACCAATTACAGAAACCCGGAATTATGTTCAACGCGTGATGGAGAATTTCATCGTCTACCGCGCCGCATTCGGAGAAACAGCGACGCGCGCTCCCCAAATGGAGCTTGCGCACGCTACAGATGGATACTAGACATCATAGCTCTCCGCATCACCGCTAGTTCATTACTTCTAGAGTATGACGCGCAATCACTGTCTGTTCATCTGTTTCGATAACGAATACCCTCACACAAGATTCGACTGATGAAATACAAAATTCACCGCGCTGATTAGCCTGGTCATTTAAACATAATCCCATCCAACCTAGTCCATCTATAACTCCTGCGCGCACAAAAGCAGAATGCACGCCAATGCCTCCGGTGAAAATAAACGTATCTAACCCATTAATTGTCGCAGCCATGGAGGCGACTTGTTTTTTGATGCAATGAATGAAGTAATCAACAGCGCGATGCGCCGCCATTTCATTAGAAGCTTCCAATTTACGCATATCGGAAGAAAGCCCAGATAATCCAATCAGACCGGACTCATGATAGAGCAAGCGACTTAATTGGCTACTTGATATTTTATCATACTCAATAAGATAGAGAAGCAGCCCTGGATCGATGCTGCCGCTCCTTGATCCCATTGGCAACCCTTCTAACGCCGAGAAACCCATCGTCGTTGCGATCGAGCGCCCTCCCAGCAGAGCGCATAGAGATGCCCCAGCTCCCAAATGGGCCATAATTACCCGCCCAGAGGCAGCCTCTGGCTTAATTTCGGCGAGCCTGGATAAAATATACTCATAGGAAAGCCCGTGAAATCCAAAACGTCTTATTCCTCTGTCGTAGAATGAAATTGGTAAAGCGTAAGCTTCTTCATTGAAGGCGCGCCCATGATGAAAAGCTGTGTCGAAACATGCTACTTGCGGCAATGAAGGAAAGGCTGCGCGCGCCGCAGAAACACCCGTAAGATTATGCGGCTGATGCAATGGCGCGAGGGGCTCAAGTCCCTTCAAATAAGTAAATACATCTGAATCTATCAAAGTTGGCTTCGAATATTTTAGGCCGCCATGAACGACGCGATGGCCAATTGCTTTAATGAACCTCGCGGGAAAGCTTGCATTAATCCAATCAATTATCAGGCTAATCGCACTTGCATGGTCCGCGCAGCCTACCTGCCGAGATTCATGCGCACATCCTGGTTTTTCGATATGGAAGCAAGCTTCACCCCCTAAACACTCTACCTCTCCGTCTGCGATGCGCGCAGGCTCTTTATTATTTATATCAAAGAGAGAAAATTTTACCGATGATGAGCCAGCATTAAGCGTGAGCAAATGTTCGGACATATCAGATCCTATTAAGATGCAAAAATTATAAGCCAGATGCAAAAGAAAATTATAGGCGACACGGTGTTTTCTGATTAAATTGACTTAAAGACTCAACCCCACTCTGCCGACAAGAGCAAGAACGATCGAACCATCATGCTAAAAACAAGCAAAAATATTGATCTCAATAGCGATCTTGGCGAAGGTTTCGGGCAATGGCGCATGGGCGATGATGACTCGATGCTGAGTCTTGTCACCAGCGCTAACATTGCGTGCGGATTTCATGCTGGCGACTATAACATAATGGCGCATTGCTATTCTCAGGCAAAACAAAAAAATGTCGCGATTGGCGCACATGTTGGATTCCCAGATCTAGCTGGCTTTGGCCGACGACCTCTTGCCCTCTCTCCTGAAGAAATCACCCGTCTGATCATATATCAAATCGGGGCCGCTCAAGCCTTAGCGCTTTCCATGGGACACAAGATAACTTACGTTAAGGCACATGGCGCTCTTGCAAATATTGCTGAAACTGACAAAGAAATAGCAGAATCGATTGCCTACGCCATCCGTCTTGCCAATCCATCACTTTGCCTTCTAGCAATTGCCTGTTCAGAACAAACTCTTGCGGGAGAAAAGGCGGGTATTCGTACCTACCATGAAATATTTGCAGACCGTAATTACACTAAGGAAGGGCGATTACAGCCCCGCCAAGAAGCCTCCTCGGTCATTACCGATATCGATCTTATTACCTCTCGCGTAAAAAAAATGCTTGAAACTCAATCTATTATAACCTGTAACGGGAAAGAACTCTCAACGCCCATTGATTCCATTTGTCTTCACGGCGATACGCCCCATGCAGTGGAAACAGCAAGAAAACTGCGTGAGATGCTGGTAAAGGAGGACTATAATTTACGACCCTTTAGCCAAGACTAATCGTCGATGATCGCTAATACACCGCGTTTCCTGGATCAAGGAGAAGCGACGCTGGTTGTCGAGTTTGGTGACAGCGTTGATCCAGAAATCAACGCCAAGGTCCTTTTTTTAGATGTAGAGCTAAATTCTAAGAAAGTTAGTGGCCTACAAGAAACAACGCCAAGCTATCGGTCACTTTTGATCTGTTACGAACCCTTGGAGCTTAAACGTGCCCTCTTGATTGAGATTATTGAAGAAATACTCTCTAAACTTAATAATTTCCCCCCAATGCTTTCAGGCCGCGTCTGGACGATACCGTGCTGTTATGACGGCTCATTCGCTGAAGATCTCACAGAAGCCGCGCAAGCGCTCTCTCTCCCTAAAGAGGATATTTCACGCCTTCATACACAACCTAGCTATCGAGTTTATATGTATGGATTTGCTCCAGGCTGGTGTTATCTGGGCGGACTGCCTCAGGCTTTGAGCTTACCTAGAAGATTAACGCCGCGTAGTCCGACACCGAATGGCGCAATCATGATCGGCGGTGGGCTTTCATTGATTGGAACTCACCCAATGCCAACTGGTTGGTATGTGATCGGTCGAACTCCTGAGCGTCTGTTTTCGATTAATCGTGATCCACCTTTCCTACTTTCGCCTGGAGACACTGTCCTTTTTGAAAAGATTACTCTTGCAAGATTCTTCGATCTTGAACGCCGGGTCATGAATGGCGAGATCATAGCAAAAATGGCAGATAGCCAATGAATGCGGAGCTTCTCATCCACGCCGCAGGCCCTTGCGTAACACTGCAGGATAAAGGGCGTTATGGATATCGGCGCTATGGCGTCACACCGGCAGGGCCAATGGATTATCAGGCCTTTGCCGCAGCTACCCGTGCCGTTAACGCGAGTGTCGCTATAGAAATATCTCTCGGCGGAGCTACATTAAGTTGCATTGGCGCACCATTAGCAGCCGCAATTGTCGGAGGACATTTTGATTGTCGTCTTGACGGTAAAAAATTACCCTCCGCATGCCGTTTCCCCCTCACACCCGAAAGCTTACTCACAATTCGCGCGGGCGAAAGCGGCGCATGGTGCTATTTTGCGGTTGACGCACATTTAGAGAGCACAAAAATTTTAGGTTCTTACGCAAGTCATACGCGTTCTGGAATTGGTCTTCGCTCTTTTACTGCTGGCGATCGTCTATTAATCACACCACTTCTCACCCCACCGATTGAATATGAGAGAATAGAGGCTCAATGGTTAAGCGAGAATAAAACGCCCATACGTATAATGTTAGGGCCACAACAAGATTATTTTTCTCCTCAAAGCCTGCAGCAGTTTCTCACTATGCAATGGCGCGTTGGCGCACATAGCGATCGGATGGCCTATACGCTGGAGGGAGAACCACTAACGCATCTTCGTGGTCATGATCTCATTTCAGATGGCGCAACAATGGGAGCAATACAGATACCAGGATCAGGCTTGCCTTTCGTCTTAATGGCGGATTGTCAGCCAACAGGCGGCTACCCGAAGATCGCAACGATTATCGGCGCAGATCTTGGGCGATTCGCACAGTATCGGCCGGGAGACAGCTTGCGGTTTGAACTTGTCACCTTAGAACAAGCAATCAACGCGCGTTACTTATTGCGAGAGGCCCTGTCTGCTGGCGCAAGTTTTACAAGACAGGACACTAAATTTTCAGATTTAGGTCTATTGAGCCATAATTTAATTGGCGGCGTTATCAGCGCAAGTGACGAGCCCGATCAACCTAAATAGTCGCCTGTTGGCGACGCCGCCGCCACCATCGATAGATTATCATCCACCAAGGATCGCTAACATGGAGATAATAACGCAACGGCGTTTTGATGATGGCTAAAACAAGACCAATACTGAATAAGCACCAAACTGCAGGCCATTCATTGATATTGCTGGTTGTTAGTCCCGCAAGGAATGGGCCAGCCATGAAGGAAAAAAGGGTAAACCGCCAACTACCAATCAAGCTTGGCAAAAAGAAAGCCGTAAGCGGGTAGCTTAAAAAGCCACGTCCTAACGTAGCATTATCCGCCATGCTATTGCCTATGCCGTTAGTCGGCAACAACCATGCAATATGCCACTCTCCACGCATAGTACATAATACGTCGCCACAAAGCGGACGGCCAGCAGCGCAATGCCCTGCCCAGTTAAATGGATAGAGCTGTATCAACATCGTTATTGCTGAAAGAAAACAAGCAAAATAAACCCACGGCGCAATGATTTTAGCGCTATCTTTCGGCATAAAATAAAGCGCAACAGCGTTAATGAAGAAGGGCTGAAAAGTTATGTGTAGATAACCAAACAAGGTCATCATTTGATTGAGCGGCGAGTCACATTGGTTTAGTACTGAATAGGCAACCGCCTGAAGCGACTCCATGCTTGCGAAGTATAACAGGCATACCCACAAGGCCAGTGGTTCTGGATCCTTTTTCAAGGCTGAGTAAGCGGCGCCGGCAATTCCCGTGGCCGCTAAGACGGTTGACGCTTCTCCGCTCCAACACATTGGGCGTTATTTCCTCTTCTTTTCCTTCCGACCCGATACACTATTCATCGAAGAGGGCAAACCCCGAGCGAGTCAGCAGAAAAGGGTTTTTCACCAGTCTCTCCCCTTAGCTTCAAATCTTCCCTCTGCAGCAAGCTCCAAGCGCGAAAATTCGAAACCCGGCGCAACAGTGCATCCTACGAGCGTCCACTCACCAAGACTTTGCGCCGATTGCCAAGAATTTGCCGGGACGATCACTTGAGGCCTCTGACCCTCCATAAAGCTATTTCCGAGCTCATAAATCTGCTGCGCCGTCCCTTCCATGATGTGCAACTTTAAAGGAGCCCCAGCATAATAATGCCAAAGCTCTGCGGCATCGACACGATGCCATGCTGATGTCTGCCCAGCTGGCAACAAATAGTAAATCGCTGTGGAAACAGCGCGGCCGTGGCTTCTCAAGGGATCACGAAAGGTTTCGCGATAAAAACCACCTTCAGGATGGGCGGCTAGATCGAGGACGCGCACGATTTCATCTACGCTGATATGATCGAGTTTACTCATGCTGCAAAATTATTTTTGCATTCTCGCATATAACCAAAAACATCTACTGGCCCCGCTTGAATAAGTCCCATCGCCCTTTTTATATCCGGATCCTCGACGCGTAGAAAAGGATTCGTTGCCCGTTCGAGAGCTATAGTTGTTGGCAAGGTAAATTGATCCAATCTGCGGAGCGTATCGACATGGCGCATACGCTCTTGGAGTAAAACATTGCCAGGATCTATGGTAAGGGCAAACCTTCCGTTGGCCTGTGTATATTCATGGCCGCAATAGACTTGCGTCTCTCCAGGCAAGTTTGCCAATTTATTAAGAGACAAATGCATCATTTCCATAGTGCCTTCAAATACACGGCCGCATCCAAGAGAAAAAAGCGTATCGCCGACAAAAACAGCGTCATCTTGGTAAAAATGATAGGCGATATGTCCAAGCGTATGGCCCGGCGTCTCAATAATTCGCGCTGTCGATGCGCCGATTAAAATAGTGTCTCCCTCATTTACCCTGCGATCCAGGGACGGTAAGCGGTAAGCGTCCTTGAGAGAACCAACAATCATCATCTCAGGAAATATTTTCTTTAATGTCAAAGCGCCTTGCACGTGATCAGCATGGTGATGCGTAAGCAATAAATGGCTTAATGACCAACCTTGACGCTTGACCTGATCCGCAATCTCTTGGCCATCTGGAGCGTCTATACTCGCAGTTGCGCCAGTTGAGACATCATGAACAAGAAGCCCAAAATTATCGCCAAGACAACGAAACTGAACAACTTCAATGGGCATCCTGGACTCCGCCGTTTAGAAATAGATTGTATCAATCCACAAAGAAAATGCACTTAACGATAACCTTGCGTCAACGCACAATTACGTCGATGATCCCCGCATGGCGATTGACGTTGTAGACCTACGCGCTTTCTATGAAACTGCCTTAGGCGAAGTGGCGCAAAGACTTGTGTCACGCCAGCTCCGCGCACGCTGGGGCGACCATAGCGGCATGCGGATCCTAGGGCTGGGCTACGCCACGCCCTTTTTGATCGATTTCCGGGAAAAAGCCCAGCGCGTTTTAGCCTTTATGCCTGCCACGCAAGGGGTTGTGCACTGGCCGGTCACCGGTCGTTCCGCCAGCGCGCTCGTTGAAGCCTCCATGACGCCGCTGCCAGACGCGAGCATGGACCGTATTCTGCTCGTGCATGCTTTAGAGGTTGATGAACATCCGCAAGACCTTCTGGATGAGATCTGGCGAATTTTAGCCCCTGGCGGAAAAGTATTAGTCATCGCGCCCAGCCGCACCGGTCTGTGGGCAAGGGTTGACACCACACCTTTTGGATACGGTCATCCCTATTCACGCGGTCAACTCCAAACACTGCTTCAGGAGTCTCAATTCTTGCCCGTTTTTTGGGGAGAAGCGCTGTATGTACCGCCATTCCAGCGCACGTCTTTGTTGAAATCAGCGCCCGCTTTCGAGCGTATCGCGGGACGCTTCTCTCTTCCTGGCGGGGGCGTGCATTTAGTGGAAGCGACCAAGCAACTTTACCGCCCCATACTTCGCAGAGCCGTGCGCAAAGCGATTGCGCCACAACTTGAGGAAGCGCTTGAAGGCGCGGGCGCTGAAGCGGGCCTCGAGGGCGCATAAGGAAAATTCGACAGCCTGAGCTTATCCCGGCTTATCTTGGCCCCATATCAACTTTTATCCCGAAGGATTGCGCTAAAAAGAGCGCGCCATGCACCAAGCCTGCATTATCAATACCGTGACCTAGTCCCGCAGATAAATGCCATTGTGTCGGCACGTTATTTTCAGCCAAAGCGTTAGCAGACATCATTAAGGCCTCCGCTGGAATAAGCTCATCCTCTTCTCCATGCACGAGAAGAACAGCGGGAGGCTGCTGGTGACGGACAATCACCGGGTCTGAGTTCTGCAAGGGCTCAACAAGCACGCCAGAATAGCCCAAAATTGCGCGCGGCGCATTTATACGTCGAAGCCCTGTATGCAACGCCATCATTGTCCCTTGGCTAAATCCTACTAAAGCAAGAGAATGTTCAGTGAGACCAAGCCGGGAGAGTTCGGCGTCAAGAAAAGCATCCAGTGTTGGCTTAGCCGCAACCACGCCCCGCCATCGCTCCTCTGGCTCGCGCATAGTCAACGGAAACCATTGCCGACCCATCGGCGACATTGAGCATCGTTCAGGCGCGTTCGGCGCCACAAATTCTGCGTCTGGCAAAAAGCCACGCCATTGGCGGCCAATCTCGACTAGATCCGCGCCATCCGCGCCATACCCATGAAGAAAAACGACAAGTTGTCGACACTTACCTGAATGCGCCTTTACTCTTGGCCCATCTATGATCTTCGACATTATGCGACCTCCATACACTCAATCATCTGTGTCGGAGCTTCGTTGGGGAAGGTCAAGTGGGGCGACAGCTGATATGAGGAAAGTTTTGTGTCTTTCCCCATGTCCTAGAAGCCGAAATTATAAGGTTTTAATAACGCTCGCGATAATTTTGAAACCAAAAATACATGCGCCTGCAAGTGTACTGTGCTTCACCATTAACATTGCCAAGTAAATATGATCAGGTCGCATCATAATTGTTTATTCTCCTGTGTTTAGGTGCCAGAAACCACAAGCTGCAATCAATTTTGCCAGGCACAAATTAAGCGTTTATTTGTCGAGCAAAATATATGCCGGTAGATCAAAGCCTGCGTGCGCAACACCCAAACAGTTCCGCCTTGAATTTAACCAGCGTAAACTCCAAGGATATGGATGATGCCTGTCCTTTAACCGCCAGTAGCCATGAGAGGATTTAGGGTCAAGTAGAACAACAGCCCGTTCATGATATTCGCGACAATATGTCACTCAAAAATTGGCCCAATCACCATAGGTGCGACCTTTTGTCCAACCATTTTGAGATTAAAATTAAATTTTTTACCCCGCATCAAAGATCAGAAAAAAAATTCACTGTAAAATTTTCCAAAATAAAAATGAATAGTTCGTTACCCAGAAACTTGCGTACGTTAAAAAAACCTGAGCCTGTAAAGAGCGTCGTGCCGTGTAGGCTACTAATCTGCTTATGGCGCTGTTAACCATTTAACTTTGGATCTCAAAGCGCGTGAGGATTTTACCTAAGTCAAAAAATTAATTTAATTTTTTATCTGCGGGTATTTAATGAAAAATCGATCAATAAAAATAATTTTTCTAATCTTAAAATTGAATTGGCATCACATTCTCAAACTAGAACAAAAAAACTCGACAAAATATAATAGATTATCAATCGCTTAAAACAAATATTTTCTTGGTTTTCTGTAGTCTATTTCAAAAAAGAATTGCGATCTTAGTAATTGATCTATAATCTATAGATTAATCTTACAGCAGGAAGATTATATTAATTCTCAATTAAAATGATCATGATAATGCAGAACAACAATTCATTAGATAAAAAAAATATTGCAATTATTTTCCCAGCTTGGACAAATTGCGGAACCTATAGAGTGGTCGTCGGGCAGATTGCGGCCTATACTGAGCTGGGCGCTAATATTTATCCAATTGCTTTGAGTATGACGCCTAACTCAACGCCAGAAAACAAGTCAAAATGGCGAATTTTCCTGTCAGCTGCACACGAAATTAAGGATATTTGTCACCTTGGCGGCCCGCCCTTCACGTCCCTGCTGAGCTATGATTATCTTCGCAACGCCCTCTGGCCTTATTTTCATGGCAATCATGCAAAAATTAGGACATGGCTCATTGATCACGCAAAGTTGCCAAAAGAAATCGAAACGCAGAACTTTGATTTAATTCACTGCAATCACTTTTTTTCCATGCCTGTCGCAAAAAGGCTTGCGAGAGAGAAAACACCTATTTTACTTGAGACTCATGACATCCAGGCGCGACAATTTGAAATTATGAATAAGCTAAATTGGTGTCTAAAACCAAGAGTAACTTATGAACAACTCCTAGCTGAGGAACTTGGCCAACTAGAAGAAGCTACCGCGCTCATTCATCTTAACTCTGAAGAAAAAAGTCTATTTGAATCCCTCCTGCCCAATAAGAAACACCTATTACTATATCCCCGCACGAATAAGATCACGCCAACAACATTGGGCGATGAAGTTATTATGATCGCAGCAAACAATCCGCCAAATCTTGAAAGTATCTGCTGGTTATTAGACAAGGTAGCGCCACAAACAACAAATTTTTCAGTATCTATTTATGGCGACGCCGATAAGGGCATGCAGAAATTTTTTCCTGAGTTATTTAACAAATTTAAATCAAACTTTAAAGGTGAAATAAAGCATCTTGAAGAGGCCTATCAAAACGCAAAAGCTATTATACTTCCTGCAATTAGCGGCCATGGCCTGTCGATAAAGACCGTAGAAGCGCTATCAACAGGCCTGCCGCTTATCGCTACCTCAACCGCCTTCCGCGGCATGAATCTTCCTTCACAAAACTTACAAGGAGTATTCATTGCCGATACAGCAGAAGTTTTTGCTGCAGCTTTGGATGAATATATCCTGAAGGATAGCTCATTGGACAATAAAATCCTCTCAAGCTTTGAAACGGTGGAATTTTACAATCAAACCTTTTCTCCTGCTCGGTATAAAGAGAATCTAGCAAAAATCGCCGGTCAATTCGTCTAAGCGAATTGTACAAAAATACACTATCTTCCTTTCTCTCCCTAAATTAATTGTCCAATAAGAAATAATGGTTTGTGTAAATTAATATCTCTATAATGAGCAAGAAATATTCATAAGAGCGCCAGAAATTCAAATTCTTAGTTCTTGCCAAATGGTTCCTATAGCAGATGGCAGATATCACTTAGGGGGGTAAACAGAGCATATATGTCTATTGGCGGTCCCGACAGGATTCGAACCTGTGACCTTCGGTTTAGGAAACCGCTGCTCTATCCTGCTGAGCTACGGAACCGCTAGACGCCACATCTACCATAGCTTAAATTTTTGAAAAGATCGCTCTTCATTTATTATAAGTTTTATATCCAATTTTTTGGAGATCCCTATGTTTCCTTCATCACATCTGTCGCATGTATTGAACAAGGGGGATTTTGACCTCTTACAAACTCAATTACGAGAAAAGTTACTTGATGCGCAGTACGACCTAGCAAAAGAAAAGCGCGCCTCGGTATTGGTATTAATCAACGGGTCGGATGGCGCGGGAAAAGGAGAAGTAATAAATCAGCTATACGAATGGTTGGATGATCATTTTGTTGAAACATTATGCTACGCCAAACCAACTGAGGATGAACAGGCTCATCCGCCGGCTTGGCGTTATTGGCGGGACCTGCCGGCGAAAGGACGCATTGGCCTTGTACTTGGATCTTGGCATCATAATATTTTGCGTGCGCGCGCCTTAGGAATTCTCGACAAGATAAGCTACACAGCCGCGCTGGATGAAATCAATCGAAATGAAGAAATGCTTCGACTGGAGGGAGTCCATTTATTAAAAATTTGGCTCGCCCTTGAAGAAGATGAAGCGCGTCGTCGTTTCAAGAGTAAACATAAAGCAATCGAGGGACTGAAACGTCCCCTTGTTACTGAATGGGCGGAAATTAAAGGCCAAAAAGCTGTCCAGCGCTTGAATGAAGCTGCGCAAGAAATGATTGAATTGACCTCAACTGGAGATGCGCCATGGTCAGTGGTGTCGGCTGAGCACCCGCAGTATCGCAACGCCGCGGTTGGCGACTTGCTTCTTCAGACATTGACCAACACCATCGGCATCCCTGACGTGGTCAGAGCGACTCAATCCTTAAGCGCCTCCATATCAGCATTACCAAAACCAAACCTAAGCGCTCGCTTGGATCTTACAGCAAGCATCAGCGCTGAGACATATGTCTCTGCGCTAAATGAATTACAAAACCGCTTGAATGCCGTAACAAAATCTAAAAAATTTAATAGAAAAGGTCTCGTCATTCTATTTGAAGGCAATGACGCCGCTGGTAAAGGGGGCGCAATACGTCGTGTTCGTGAAGCTTTAGATCCCAGACGCTTTCGCGTAATAGGCGTTTCTGCACCGACAGATGAGGAGAGGGCGCGCCCTTATCTGTGGCGTTTTTGGCGCCATATACCTCGGCGAGGGAATGTCACGATCTTTGATCGCAGTTGGTATGGGCGCGTGCTTGTGGAGCGCGTAGAAGGATTCGCCTCGCGCGATCAATGGATGCGCGCCTACCAAGAAATTAATGATTTTGAACGGCAATTAAATGAGGCAAATTACTGTGTAATAAAATTCTGGCTGGCTATATCGGCTGACGAACAACTCAATCGCTTTAATAGTCGCGAGTCTGAGGCTTATAAAAGACATAAATTAACGCCTGAAGATTGGCGTAACCGTGAAAAGTGGCCCTCTTACGAAGAGGCAATGACCGACATGATTGACCGCACCAGCTTTAGCCACGCGCCTTGGACTCTTGTAGAAGCGAATGATAAAAAATACGCTCGTATTAAGGTTCTAAAAACAATTGTTGAAAGGCTTGGATCATAAAAAATCACCCTCTTCGTAAAGCGCCATGAGATTGCCCAGGTAATCAAATAGACCTAAACTTCAGCGATCTTTATGCTGCTATTACTATTGGATAGTCCATGAGCAAGCCTATTAGAAAAGCGATATTCCCAGTTGCCGGCCTTGGCACACGATTTCTCCCTGCTACAAAAGCTATTCCAAAAGAAATGCTCACCGTTGTAGACCGGCCAGTTGTGCAGCATGTAGTCGATGAAGCGAGAGAGGCAGGTATCGAGCATTTTGTGTTTGTTACGGGACGAGGCAAAGGCGTAATCGAAGACCATTTCGATATGGCCTACGAACTCGAAGATACGTTGCGTAAACGAAATAAATTTGCTGAATATGACGCCTTACTTGCCGATCTGCCGAAGGCTGGGGCAACCAGCTTTACCCGTCAGCAAGCTCCTTTAGGTCTAGGGCACGCTGTATGGTGCGCGAGAGAGATTATTGGCGATGAACCTTTCGCGGTATTGTTACCCGATATGATTACGCTTCCAGCTGAGAAAAAAACATCTCGCTGTCTTGCTCAAGTAGTCGCCGCTTATGAAAAACATGGTGGCAATATAATCGCCGTAGAAGAAGTTAGACCTGAAGAGACGCATCAATATGGCGTCGTAAAAAAAGGGAATGACTACGGGAATAGTTTTGAAATCACTGGAATGGTCGAAAAACCCCCACAGGGAACGGCGCCAAGCAATTTTATTATATCTGGTAGATATATTCTTGAGCCAGAAATCTTCGGTATATTAGAAAAAGGCGAAAAGGGCGCAGGCGGCGAGATCCAGCTCACTGATGCAATGATCCAGTTAGCGCGTCAAAGACCTTTTCATGGGGTTTTTTTTGATGGACGCACGTATGACACGGGATCAAAATTAGGATTTCTTACCGCGAATGTCGCCTTCGGCCTTTCCCGCGCTGACGTGAAAGACAGTCTTAGAGCGGAAATCATAAAATTGCTTGGTTAATAACTAACGCCCAAGCCGTTTTGCGCGGCTAAATGTTACTGGCCATCTTTAGAGCAACAATTCAGCAAGTCAGCCACGCTTTGGTTGAATGCGAATAATCACGTCACAGCCAACAATTTCCATCCCCTCAGGAGGAGCCGGCAAACGAGAAAATTCGACAGAGCCGTCGGCTGCGTCAAACATGCGCCCTGTCGACTCATCCATAAAATGATGATGTGGGGACGTCCGGGTATGAAAATAGGTGCGGGGGCCTTGCACAGCGATTTCACGCAACAAACCCGCACCAGCAAATTGATTAAGGGTGTTGTAAACAGTTGAAAGGGACATGGACAGTCCCGCTTCGCGCGCTTCGGCATGCAGCGCCTCGGCGCTCACATGACGATCCCCCTTGCCGAAGAGCAATCGGCTCAGGGCTAGTCGCTGAACCGTTGGACGTAGGCCCGCACCCCTGAGGCGCGCCTTTAATTCAGAAGGGCGCTGTGAGAATGTCTCTTCCCCACGAAGCCGTGGAGGCTTAGCATAACTGGACGTCACAGGCTGATGGGTCATGTGGTTGACTTGCGAGCGCACTCGCTCCCTGAAATCATATAGTTCTAACGCCAATAGAGGGCAGCGCCTTGTATCTGTCAAACAAAATGGCGGAAGATGTAACCTTTCTAAAGAAGCCGCAGCCAAATAAAAGTAATGCCCTTGCTCAAGCTCTCTCTTAACGCAGCGATCAATCGCCGCAAATTTTTAGCTCTAGGCCTATATGGGATCGTCGCCCGCGCCCAAGCTAGCGCCGCGATTGAAAACTCCTTCCAGAATTTTATCGAGGAACTCTGGCCAGCCGCCCAGCAAGCAGGGATTTCCAGGTCCCTCTTTGATACTGTTGCAACAGGACTTACGCCAGAAGCCAGCATCCTGAATAAGCCCCAATCTCAAGCAGAGTTTACAATTGCAATCCCCGCTTATGTCGCCAGTGTTTTAACCCCAAAACGGATTTCCCGTGGCCGCATAGTTGCAAATGGGCTAGATGAGGCTTTGGCGCATGCTAGCCGACGTCATGGGGTCCCAGGCGAAATTCTGATCGCTATCCTGGGCATTGAGAGTAATTACGGCGTATCAACCGGCAACGCAGATATTTTTCGCGTCCTTGCAACGCTAGCCTGGAGCGGGCACCGATCAGAGGTATTCGTTTCTGAGTTTATTGCAGCGCTCTCTATTCTTCAAAATGGAGACGCTAGTAGAGGCCAATTACGCGGTTCTTGGGCAGGCGCAATGGGACAGCCGCAATTTATGCCCTCAGCCTATTTGAAATATGCGGAAAGCAATAATAGCGGACATGCTCCTGACATCTGGCGTTCTGCGGAGGACACAGTCGCATCAATTGCTAATTTTTTGGAAAAATCTGGATGGAAGGCAGATTTACCAGCCATCGTCGAAGGGCAATTACCAGAAAATTATGATTATGCTGCGATGGATCTCGATTTTTCCCAGTGGCGATCACTTGGCGTTACACAAGCCAATGGGGCAAGTTTACCAAAAAACGGAGCGGCTAGCCTTTATTTTCCTGCCGGCGCGACTGGTCCCTGCTTTCTTATCACCGAGAACTTTGAAGTCATCCGCAAATACAATATGTCTGACGCTTATGCGCTCTCCGTTGCATTGCTTGCCGAACGCATCGCTGGTCGCGGAACGCTCTCTACTCCCTGGCCTAAAGTGACACCCCTTTCAACAAATGAGGTTAAATCTCTTCAGCGCCTTCTTGCTGCACGCGGATTCTATCGCGGTACTTTTGATGGAAAACTTGGACGCTCGAGCCGTAATGCAATTCACGCAATTCAAATCGATCAAGGCTGGATCCCTGCAGATGGATTTGCGACGCGCAGGCTACTAGCTAAGCTGAGCGCTCTTTGAACGACAAATCATTAAAATTTTTTTTACAGACGAAAACTTCATTCACAAAGCTGGAGCAGAAATGAACCCAAAGGCTATGCGAGACAACATATTATCTCCAAAACGTTCCTCTGCTTGACGCACAGCCTGTCCGCCAAGTCGGCCATAGAAACTTAAAGCCTTGCTATTATCTGCAAGCGCCCAAACAATCGTTGAAAGATATCCATAAGCTGCCAACTCGCGACGAGAGACATTAAAAAGCTGCCGCCCAAATCCTAATCCTTGATATTGCGGCAAAAGATATAACTCAAAGATCTCACCAGAATAAGGCATTGTCGGTACGCGATTGCGCCCGAAGGTGGAATAACCAACAATTAATTCGTCAATTTCTAGAACGAGCAGGCCGCTGCCGCGCAAAATGGCGGCGCGCCACCAGTCCGGCCCCCGACGCGCAATCATTCGCTCAAGTTCGATGCCTGGGATAACCCCACGATACGCCTCACGCCAAGAGGCGTCATGAGCCTGGGCGATATCGCCCGCGTCACCTCGTTTAGCATGCCGAATTGAGACAATCGTCTTTACCATAAGGTTGATGTTAGGGCGCAAATTATCGTTTGGGCAAGTGCCCATGCCTAGAAGTAAAAAAAATAATAAATAAGCCGCCTAACAGATATTCTAACTGGGCTTGCAAGCGATGCCGGCATTGCCTATGATTTTATTATCGGTCAACAATCTGAGTGCCACATTCTTGCAAGCTAATGCCGTTTATTTGCGCAGCGTAAAAAAAGGGGACGTATTCTTCCCCCTACTCCAGACGCGCGCGCTCGTGCGCCTGCTGCTTCCCTGCCCCTGATCGTCCGCCGGGTTAAACCCAGACAATCAGGGGATAAACTCAGGCGATAATATAGTTCTCTTTAGGCGCACATACCGGAAATCTTGATAATGAAAACGCCAATTATGCCGAACGTCAGCAACGATGATCGTGTATTAATATTTGATACAACCCTACGCGACGGCGAACAATCGCCTGGCGCTTCTATGACCTTTGAAGAAAAACTCGAGGTAGCGGATCTCCTCGATCAGCTTGGTGTTGATATTATTGAGGCTGGATTTCCGATCGCGAGTCCGGGTGACTTTGAGAGCGTCAGTGAAGTTGCGCGACGCGTAAAAAGAGCATCTGTTGCGGGCCTCGCGCGCGCGGCAGAGCGAGACATAGAACGCTGCGCTGAAGCCTTAAAGCACGCTCATCGACCCCGTATTCATACCTTTATTTCCACATCGCCCGTGCATATGAAATATAAGCTCCAAATGGAGCCAGAACGCGTGCTCGAACTTATTTCCGCTTCAGTGACAAGCGCGAGAAACAAGGTCGCCGACGTTGAATGGTCTGCTGAAGATGGCACGCGAACAGAAATCGATTTTCTCTGTAGATGCATTGAAACAGCAATCAATGCAGGAGCGGCAACAATCAACATCCCCGATACTGTTGGCTATATTACGCCGACAGAATATGAAGCGTTATTTAAAACTCTAAGAGAACGCGTGCCAAATTCTGACAAAGCTATTTTTTCTGTACATTGCCACGACGACCTCGGGCTTGCTGTAGCAAACTCCCTTGCCGGCCTGCAGGGCGGCGCAAGACAAATTGAATGCACAATCAATGGCATTGGCGAACGCGCAGGAAACGCGGCCCTAGAAGAAGTCGTTATGGCGATGAAGACCCGCCATGACGCCCTACCTTTTCATACAAATATTGACGCAAAAATTCTTACCCGCGCGTCAAAACTTGTTTCGGCAGTAACCTCATTTCCTGTGCAATACAACAAAGCCATTGTAGGTCGAAATGCCTTTGCTCATGAAAGCGGCATCCACCAAGACGGTATGCTGAAAAATGCGTATACGTATGAAATCATGACACCTGAGAGCGTTGGCGTATCCAAAACCTCTCTGGTTATGGGCAAACATTCAGGCCGCCATGCCTTCCGCGAGAAACTCAAGGAACTGGGCTATGATCTTGGAGAAAATGCGCTTGAGGACGCCTTCAATCGATTTAAGGATTTAGCCGACCGAAAGAAATTCGTCTATGATGAAGATCTCATCGCAGTGGTTGATGATGAAATTGTCAACTCTCATGATCATATTAAGGTTATTTCTTTAATGGTCATGGCAGGCACTCAAGGACCGCAATCTGCTGCGCTGACTTTAGATATCGACGGCAAGAGAGTGACACATCAAGCTACAGGAAACGGCCCAGTAGACGCGATATTTAACGCCATCAAAGCGCTTGCGCCACATGAAGCGATCCTAGAGCTATTTCAAGTTCATGCCGTAACTGAAGGCACAGACGCGCAAGCCGAAGTTTCGGTGCGCCTAAATGAGGACGGCAAATCTGTTACAGGGCGCGGCGCAGATCCAGATACGCTTGTCGCTGCTGCAAGAGCCTATATAGCGGCCTTAAACAAACTAGTTCTCAAACGCAGTCGCGGAAAACCTGAAGCAATGCAAGCCATGTAACCCATTGGTCTAATAGTAATGTAAAAATATAAAAGGCGCAGCAACTATCTGCTATGCCTTTTTGTATAATCAGTCTAGTGAAGTCGATTTAACTTAAGTGAATTTTTTTACTAAAACCTTGGCTAAATGCCTCAGATCCCGTCAATTTAGAATAAATAGCTATAAAGATATACTAATTAATTTATACTAAGATTTTATTGGTAAAAAATGATAGATTATAAAAAATCAGGATTTGTGTCATTGAAACAAATAAAGAATAAAAAATATATAAGAACTTTTTCCGAAATTGGCATTGGGGATGTGCCTCTTGTAGGCGGAAAAAACGCCTCTCTTGGGGAAATGTATCAATCATTAATTCATCAAGGCATTAGAGTTCCCAACGGATTCGCTGTGACAGCTGAGGCATATTGCGTAACGCTTGAACACTCAAATTCCTGGCCTCCACTCCGTGAGATCCTATCAAATCTAGACCCAAATAATATAGAAGATCTTGCTAGACGCGCAGCTTGCGCGAGAGATATTATTTATCGCTCTACCCTACCTCATGAGATCGCCGAAGAGATTAAAGAGGCTCTTAAGGAGCTTAAATATGAATATAGCGACGATCTCACTGTCGCTGTGCGCTCTTCTGCTACAGCCGAAGATCTACCTAACGCAAGCTTTGCGGGACAACACGACACATACCTCAATATTCGTGGAGAGACAGCTGTCCTTGATTCAATTCAGCACTGCTTCGCAAGTTTATTTACAGACAGAGCGATACGCTATCGAATTGATAATGGCTTCGATCATCTTAAAGTATTTAATTCAGTAGGCATCATGAAAATGGTCCGCTCTGACTTAGCTAGTTCTGGAGTCATCTTCACAATTGATACGGAAACCGGTTTCAAAGATGTGATTTTTATTACTGGTGCCTATGGCTTAGGTGAAAATATTGTCCAAGGAGCTGTCGATCCTGATGAATTTTATGTGTTTAAACCAACACTAAGGAAGGGGAAGAAAGCTGTACTCAGAAGAACCATAGGCGCAAAAAAAATAAAAATGATTTTATCTGCCGGCGGACGCATAACTACCCGTAATATGCCTACAACCAAAAAAGAACGCGAAGCATTCTGCATTAATGACGATGAAATTCTGTTGCTAGCCAATCAAGCTCTGTTAATTGAGGATTATTATAGCAAATCAGCGGGCAGTCACCGTCCCATGGATATAGAATGGGCAAAAGACGGCTTAGATAACCAAATTTATATCGTCCAGGCGAGACCCGAAACTGTCGCGTCTCAACAAAATTATAATTATATTGAAGAATACAAAATCATTAATCATGGACTGCTCAAGGCAGAAGGCAGAGCTGTAGGTGGAAAAATTGTAAGCGGAAAAGCAAGAGTTATTGAAAATTTTTCGGAACTTTCATTATTTGAGCCAGGAGAGATTCTCATCGCGCAAACGACATCGCCTGATTGGGGAACTGTAATGAAATCCGCCACAGCGATCGTTACAGACCGAGGCGGACGCACATGTCATGCAGCTATTGTTGCAAGAGAATTAGGAATTCCTGCCGTTGTAGGAACAGATAAAGCAACGAAGAAGATCAAGACAGGAGAGATTTTATCAATAAGTTGCGCCGAAGGCGAAATAGGCAAAATCTATGAGGGTAAAATCGATTTTGAAATAGAGAAAACCAATATAACGAATATTACTAAACCTAATACACAGATCATGATGAATTTGGGCAATCCAGATCTCGCTTTTCGTCATTCAATGCTTCCAAATGACGGCGTTGGTTTAGCGCGCATGGAATTTATCATTGCCGAAACCATTAAAGCCCACCCCATGGCGCTAATTCACCCCGATCGTCTCGACGCTCAAGATCTTCATGCAATACAAAACCTTACCAAGAATTACTCAGATATGAGTAAATATTTTATTGAAAAACTTTCCGAAGGCATCGCAACAATCGCCGCAGCCTTTTACCCTAAGCCAGTTATCGTTCGAATGTCTGATTTCAAAACCAATGAGTATGCGTCACTCCTTGGAGGAAGAATTTTTGAGTATAAAGAAGAAAATCCTATGCTCGGATTCCGAGGTGCATCTCGCTATTCACATCCATCGTATAAAGAAGCGTTTGCCCTAGAATGTTTAGCAATGAAAAGAGTACGCGATGATTTTGGACTAACTAATGTAAAATTAATGATCCCTTTTTGTCGCCGTATCGATGAAGCTAAGCTAGTTCTGCAAACTTTAGAGGCGCACGGGCTAAAACGCGGAGATAACGGCCTAGAGATCTATGTCATGTGCGAGATACCTAATAATATAATCTTGATTGACGCGTTTTCAAAATATTTTGATGGATTTTCAATTGGCTCAAACGACCTAACCCAATTAACTCTGGGCGTTGATCGGGACTCTGAAATTGTAGCCTTTGATTTTGATGAAAGGGATGAAGGGGTCAAAGAATTCATTCGCATGGCGATTGAAGGGGCCAAACGCAATCATCGTCCAATAGGTATTTGTGGACAGGCACCCTCTGACTATCCAGAAATCGCAGAATTTTTAGTCCAATTAGGCATAAATTCAATTAGCCTTAATCCAGATACCGTACTAAAGACCACCAAACTAATTTTATCAGTTGAGCAGAATCTCGGAATTCCTAAAAAGCAATAAGATCAGCAAGACTATCGCGCATATCTAATTACTCGCTAACTTAGACAGGCAATTTGATTAAAATGCTCTCGATTTGACAGAGATTCCTCCGATACGCCAAACAATGAACGTGATACGCCATATTCCTGATCGTAATACTCATTAAGTCGCTTATTAATCTGCCGATCATAATCAGGTTTAACATAGAGCGTTTTACCTCGGGTATAATGTATAACCTTTCCATCTTTGACGACCACCTTCCCATCTTTAAATACATAGGAAGGATTACGAAACATTTCTGCTCGATCTTTTTGAATTTTATAAACAACAACATCGGCAATAGCTCCCTCTCCCAACTCTCCACGATCATAAAGTCCATAAAGCTTACGGGGGGCTGCTCTTGTCATCGTTGCTATCTCATACAAGGTATATTCACGCTTTATATTTGATAGATTTGTTAGCTCTCTGGCCTCCACCGGCAATCTTGAGAGTATTTCGGCACGCTTATCTGCACTCATAAGAAGCGCAAATAGATCTGGGTATGTAGTAAAAGGTGCACCATTGGGATGGTCTGTGGTAAAGAAAACCTGCATTGGATCCTTGACCAGCAGAAAGAGCTCTAATCCAGCTGCCCACTGAACAGCATTATAAAAATCTGAGATTCTATATTGATACGGTACAACGCCTGCACCATTACCGTCCCCGTCAAAAATTGAGCCTTTTTTTGGGCTGGCAGAGGGTAAGCTATTTAATTGTTTCTGAATATCTGTCGAAACAGTAACAGTATTAGCAAACATAACTTGTCCAACATCAATTGAGACATTCTTGTTTACATTAAGCTTTTCTGCAAATTGCGCAGCAGAGGATGAGAACCGATGCTTCCCTTCCAAACCATACGCATAAAATTGCGCATGCGCTAAATGCAACGGCAAGCCCTGCGCCGCTTCAATTGTAGCTAATGCCGTTTCTACATTGCCCGCAAGTCCCAAGTTACTCATATGCAAATGGAGCGGGTGAGGGATTTTTGTTTCTAAAACAGATTTCTGTAAACGGGTAAATATTTCTCTTGAACTAAGTCCATACTCAGGCACTTCATCATCAAGCGAGAAGCTGCGCACATTTTCTTTACAAGCACAAACCCCCCCTGGATTGGCGCATTTTATGCCGATCGCGCGCGTAGCTTCAAATGTTGAACCAATATAATCAACCACTTCACGATCACTTTTATGTTTTCGTAATGATTGAAGTAAAAAATCGTCGTTACCCAGTACTGTTAGAAAGCCCTTGTCAATAATCGGTATATCTGAGAGCTCTAAATGTGCATGTAAAGCGTGATGAGGCAAAATTGCTGGTTCTATTACAGTTGTGAAGCCAAGCTGCGCATACAGTCTTCCTGTCTCAAATGTTGTCCACCCTATAGAGGACAATGATGTATGTTTCTGACGCTTCTGATGACCAGGGTGCGCCTCGGGAAGCAGCAGTCGTGCCGTATTTACACCGCCTCCGGCTATGTGCGAATGAATATCAATAGCCCCAGCCATAATGATATGACCCGTGACATCATATTCAATTTCTGGTTTGTGTCCGTTCGGAGAAGATATAATTTTACCATCTCGTATCCAGAGATCGCCAATACAATCTTTGCTATTAACAGGATCAATTATATTTCCACCATAAAGTCTGATTAGCACGAAATATCTCCGGGCTGATATATTGAATATAAGTTTACTATTTCATTCTAACAAAACATCAAGAGAAACCAAAAATTCATATCTAGATGGCGCTAGTCTATTTACGATATAAAATTAATTTTCACAGTTTGTGAATCCCGATGCAGCACATTTTGATGACAGTGCTTGAGCTGCCGCAACCTCTTCAAATGACATTTTTTCTGATAATCTATCCCGGATCTGCTTTGCCTTTTCGTTGCCTTCAGCGGCGGCAATATTCAGCCACATATAAGCAAGTTTATTGTTTGGGGTCAGACCCTTGCTTCGTGACCCACTTTCTGAGAAGTCGTCGCCTTGATATATCTGGCCCACAAAACTCTGAGCCTCTGAAAAACCTTTTTTTGCCGAACCAAGTCCTTTCGTTAAAGCAAGCATCAAATCTTTTGGATGCCCAGCGCCGCGCGCATACATTTTTGCCAGCCCCAGTCCTCCCTCAGACAATCCCGCACTTTCCACCTCTGAGTAGAGTCTTATTGCCGCTTTAAAATTTCTGAACTGGTTCTTTGTTCCTTCATCCCTGAAAAACACTTGAAAATCTTCTTCATGAAAATCTTTTCCGCAAGACTTTTCAAGATTAAATAGTTCCGGGTTTATTTTATCTGCTTGAGAAAAATTAGCGTCAGCAAATATTTCTGCTAAAGCCAGTTTAGTTTGGTCAACGATCTGCTTATCCAGAGCGCCCGGCTGTTCAATTGAATTTCGTAATTCTTTAACCTGATTTTGTCGCGCCTGAAGTAAGCATTCCCAAAATCGTCCTGTCTTGTCGCTTTGAACCGCTTCGCTACGTGGAGCGAAAATTGTCTTTTCTTCCGCTTTTGGCGACTGCTGTGGCTTCGCCTCAATCACCGGCTTCTGAGCTGGTTTTTTTTCTGTCATTTCGGGTTTAAGAGCCGGCCTTGACTTCTTAGGCTTCGGCTTACGTATCACAACTGTTTTAATTTTTGCACTTTGCTGAGCGATGGGCGGCGCAGCAACTGGGGCTGCAGCGAAGGGAGCTGAAAACGCAGGAGGAGAAGCGGCAGCTGGCGCGGCAGCGCCAGTCGTAGTCAGCTTTTTCTTTGCGGCTTGAGCCTCAAAAGAGCCTAAGAGCGCTCCAGCGAGCAAGAAAAATATCAAGACTTTTATCGATCGCATCATGACTTTCTGCAAACAAAAGAAAAGCTCACCTCTAGCATCGCTCACAGGATTTCTCTTCCCCATCAGTGCAGAAAAACACTGAAAAATCAAATATCAAGTATCTCATTTTGCACTGGCCAATCTAATCTGGTTAATTGTCAAAAAGATCACCATCCGTCAAGGAATTATGAATGACTTATAATCTTATATCCATAATTAACAATGTTTTATAGGATAACTTGTTTTGTTAGCCGTTCAGCGCTTTGAGATCATTCTTCCCTGGCAGCGACTTCTCTAAGAAAGGCTTGAGGTTAATTTTCCAGTAATCCAAAGACTATTTTGTTTTGATTGTCTGATGACGCCCCAGTGTTGAAGCGCTAACATATTGCATAGGCTTGGCATGCCTAGACTTTGTACTCGAACGAGACATTTTCTTTATGCCCCGACTGAGCTGCATCGCACAAATTTTGAGAAATAAATAAAATGACTCCCGTCATTCCTCATTACTCACGAATATCACAGGTAATTTTTTTTCTATTTGCATTTATGCACCTATCACCTATTTGCGCAGCTCATGCCCAGGACTCCGCACGAAATTTATTTGCTTCTTCGACAACTGCGCAGTCCATAACAGGAAATATTACAATAAACGATACCATTATTAAAATGGCTAGAGCTATTTTTAAGGTAAAGAATCTTGGATTGACAAATCAATATCCAACATTTCTTGGTACAGACGTAACAGCGACAATTTATAAGGTAATCAACCCAAAAAACCCATCAATGCTTAATGGCAATAAAATTTGTATTAAAAATATTCGCTGGTATGTGATTTATGAGCATAATAACAAGTCCCAGTCTCCGAATACTACAACCTGCCTTTCTGCATTTCAAAGCAAAGTGAAGCCGCTTAGCGACAACCAGAGTGGTTTTTGCGCAGGATTTTGCTATTCGCAATGAAGCTTCCAAACGTAAGCGAAAATGATCAATAAACTTACAAGAAAAAAGTTTTCATCACTATCAATACTAAACCCAATCCTTTTAAAATTCTTACACAGCAATCACAATTAATGCAAATTGTTACTTGGCTTCGCGTTTATAAGATTAATATTCTGCATCATTCGTCTAACCATGAGATGCATTAGATAAAAAGAAAATTTTGGATTTTCTGATGCTAACAGCAAAATGTCATCATATTTTATTACCAGCAGACTAACTTTTGTTTTTGTAACTGCTGTCATAGTTCGCCGACTAGCTTCCGTAAATAATCCCATCTCTCCAAATAAAGTTAATGGAGTTAAACTAATGCCACTTTCTTTAAGAAGAACCTCTCCTTCCAATAAAACATACGCTTCTTCAGCCATATCCTCTTTCTGATATAAACAATCATTTGCGTCTAGACTTATTCTTTGTGCATATTTTTCCAGCCATTGATAATTAAAATCTTTATTAGACGCCTCCGCAGAAGCCCTGCGAATATCTTCTATCAAGCGTGAAACCTGCATCAATCTGATCATATTAATTGGCATCATAAACAAATTCAGCGCAGCCATCGGATAAATACCCTTAAGCGTAAAATAAGAAGCAAATAAACCATTTGCTACGACTGCGGCCATTCGCAATGGAGCCATTGTCTTTGAAAAGAAAACGAGCACACTTGCAGCTGAAGCTAGGTAGCCAATAAATTCGATTAAATATGGATGCATTGAGTGCTAAGAACGAGTTAGATTCAAACATAAGAGTCCAGCCGATTACTAGACTTTAATCCGCTTATTTTATCCAAACTTTACCATCTTGTCTATGTCATGTATCTTTAATACACAAAAAAATACGCTTTATTTATTATAATCGGAACGCTATTCCATCAATTAACAAGCTTTAGAGTCAATCATCTAATATTAAAAATTTAGTTCTATATAAATAATAAATTTTTTCATAATTTTATTAAAACTTGGGCATCTATTTCATCATTTCAATCTAATAACTGTAAATTAAAACTGTTGTTTTTATTTCACCTAGTTCTAACCACACAAATAGGCTCATTATTTATTTTAAAAAATTCTTTATTTTATCTCTTGCTGTGTATAGAGCTTACGGCATCTTAGCGACGCCGCTCCTAACGGAAGGTCATTTTGCACAAGCTAACCCTTTAGCTTTTATAGTACGACCATTATATAAATTAAATTTTATTCAGATCTTAAAAAAATCTGCTATTTAATTTATATGCTTTTCTAGCACCAATAACTGCCCTCAATTGTCAGAATATGTAATTTACTTCAACTTTGCTTAATTTCATAATTTTTGGTCAATTAAAAGACAGGCTATTGGGTTATGGAACGCCTATAAATAAAAAATGAGGACTTAAAATAATATCCTGACTGCAATATATTTTGTTAAATTGTCTACCTGCCAATTATTTAATATTCTATCGCATAAAAGCCTCGCTCGTTTAACTAAGAAAGTTTTAAATGTCGGCAATTTTGATATGAGTATTTGATTCAGGCCCAATTAATCCCGCGTTCTTCTCTCCGGAGCCCCTGTGCGTCGACTTTAAAATGAGCTGCTAATCACCCTACAAAAATAAATTTTTGAAGTTGTGTGGAGATTTGCCGCTACTTTGACGTTTTTCGTGCTAAGACATCTTCAGACCGATCAACGGAAGGAAATATCAAATATGTCCAATTGGTCCGCAGAGAAAAAAACATTAATTGCTGGCGTTGCTCTATTTATTATCCTCGCCGGTGTTGGGGCCTGGACGATACTTTACCAAACCCTCCCCGGCGGCGTCTGGCATCGCAATCGCCTTACTGGGGCAACATGCTACATTACTGTTCACTGCTGGACGCAGGGTAAGGACCCCTTTGGTAAAGGATTAAAACTGCCCACGGATCCATTTGGTAAAGTCGAAGAGACCTCGCCTTAGTCACATTTCTAATAGTTTGGCTTTAAACAAGATCGCTATTTAAAAATTCAAACATACTGCGTCTACATACGTAAGTTGTTAGGCGCGGGCTCTATGATAGCCCCTGTAATGTGCGGTAACACACATTCATAGTGACCGCACATGGTTAAGGCTTCCTCAATAAATACTTAGCGGAGGAACCAATGACCAAGGAATCTGATTTTGAAGGAAAATTCGTTACCGTCGTAGCTACCATAGCTTTTTTAAGCTTTAATGGCGTTGTTTTAGCCGGTTTATTTAAAATCCTAGCCAATACATGACAAAAGCTTGAACAGTTAGCTTGTTATCTTTATATCGCCAGCCTTCAACTGACGATAGCTTAACGCTCCCAACGCTGTTGTTGATCTCAGCATGAATAACAGATCACTCACCGCAAGATAAGATCATGCTTCGAAATACTATCTATTTTCTGACTAATAGATTAAATAATGCTATGCATTCATCTAATCAAAACCTACTTCGTGCTTTCTCTTCTCAAAAATTTGGGTTGCCGGATTTTAATTATATAAACCCAAGCGATTTTGAAGAAGCCTTTGCGTTATCTATTCTTGCACACAAATCAGAAATTGAGCGTATCTCGCAAAATCCGAGATCTCCAACATTTCAAAACACGATAGACGCCCTGGAAATAGCAAGTCTCGAGATTGATAATCTTAGCAATATTTTCTGGAATCTTGCGAGCGCTCATACAAATTCTCAGCTACAACAAATAGAACCTGAAATTGCACGAATTCTGTCAAGACACCATAGTGATATCTCTACAAATTCTAAATTATTTAAAAGAATTGAACACCTTTATAATTCCAAACAAGAGTCAAATTTAAATAACGAGCAAACTCGCGTTCTTGAACTCTACTATAAGTCTTTCATTCGCTCTGGGGCAAATCTATCAATTGAGTCTCAATATAGGCTCGCAGAAATCCTCGAGGATCTTGCAAGCCTTTCGGTTAATTTCTCACAAAATATTCTTTCTGAAGAAGCGGAATATATGCTGTTGCTGGATGACACAGATCTCGCAGGCCTTAGCAATAATTTCATTAGATCTTGCGCCAAGATCGCGGAAGAACGAGGAAAAATTGGAAAATATGCAATTACTTTGTCAAGATCCAGCGCAGAAACATTTTTACAAAGCTCAGAAAACAGAGATCTTAGAAAAACGATATTCGATGCCTGGACAAAACGAGGCGATAATAAAAACGTTGATAATTCAGTCATCATTAAAAAAATTCTAACTCTACGCAAAGAGCAAGCGGATCTCCTTGGATACAATAATTTTGCGGATTATAAATTAGAAAATACAATGGCGATAAAGCCGGACGCTGTTTACGAATTACTATTTCGCGTATGGGAACCAGCAGTAAAAGCCGCACAAAAAGAGCGCGAAATCTTACAAAATCTGGCGAGAATGCAAGATCAAACTCTAACCCTTGCTGCGCATGACTGGCGTTACTACGCTGAGCAGCAAAGACAAATAGACCATAATCTTGATCAAGGCGAACTTAGAAAATACTTCAAGCTCGAAAATATTATCGAAGCTGCATTTTTTGTCGCCAAAAAACTTTTTGGTTTAACTTTTAGGAAAATAGCAGATCTCAATCTTTATCATGAGGATGTTATTGCTTATGAGGCCGTAAATGAAAATGGAGACCATGTTGCTCTTTTCTTAGCCGACTATTTCGGTCGTCCCTCCAAGCGTAGTGGAGCATGGATGTCTTCTTTGAGGTGTCAACAGAAACTAACCGGGAATGTAAGGCCAATCATTGTCAATGTTATGAACTTCATCAAAGCCGCCGATCATCAGCCAACACTGCTGAGTATTGAAGAAGCCAGAACACTCTTTCATGAATTTGGCCATGCATTACATGGTATGCTGTCTGACGTTACTTACCCCTTCGTATCTGGAACAAATGTCCAACGCGATTTTGTTGAACTTCCATCGCAGTTATTTGAGCACTGGCTCCTTGAACCTGAAATCCTAAAAATTTTTGCGAAACATTCAGAAACAGACGAGATAATTTCCACTGCAATGATCCATCGCATAATTGAGTCGGCTAAATTTAATCAAGGCTTTAATGCCGTCGAGTTTTGTGCTTCTGCTTTGATCGACATGAAGATCCATCAAGAAACAGAAATTGAGGCTCTTGAGCTCAATAAATTTGAAACAGAGCAGTTAAGTCTAATTGGAATGCCTGATTCTATTGTTATGCGACATCGTCTATCGCATTTCTCGCATATTTTTTCTGGAGATGGTTATTCAGCAGGCTATTATAGCTATCTCTGGGCCGAGACCCTCGACGCAGATGCATTTGAAGCCTTTAAAGAGACTTCAGATATATTTAACACAGAAGTAAGCCAAAAGCTTAAGAAGCATATTTACGCAGCTGGCGGCGCTCAAGATCCGTTTGAAACATACATTAAGTTTAGAGGAAGAATGCCAACCACGGAACCGCTACTCCGGCAAAAGGGTTTCTTATAAATCCATTCGAAAGATTTATTTTCCTAAAAACTAGGAAGTCAACAAGATTGGTATAAAAAATCTAGAAAGTGAAAATATAATAATGTTAGTTTTATACAGACCCAGAATTTGTATTAAAGACCTGTCTACCCCAAACCTAGAACGAAAAACATCTTGTCTACTTTATAAGTGGCACAACAGAAACTTTGCTATTAGCGCTGGTTGCTCTTAGCTTTTGCCTTTACTGGAACAGGAATACGCCTTGGTGCGGCAAGCCAAAAAGCTATTGGTGTAAGAAGTGCTGCTGCGCCCAGTGTAATCATGATCATTATAGTTCCCCCTTAGAGTAATCCGCCCGCATCTTTTGGATGCGGGCGGCTTATATCAATTACTGGGTCAGCAGGGCTGAGCCTTCTTTGCCAACGAGCGCGTGAACGCGGCCGAGGATCTGAAGAACAACGCCGAACACACCAAGAGC
>BJGJ01000009.1 GCA_014190435.1 Methylocystaceae bacterium
TAATGAAATCCTATGTGACAGACTCTACCTAAAAGCGATGACAGCGCTCACAGCTTTTGTAGTCCGAGTGTAGATTAAGATTATTAACAAGCAAAAAGAGACAACAAAACAGGCTCCCTAGGATGCGTGATCCCAGCTTAAACACAGGCTGTGGGATATAAGCGCCTAAGGAACCTTAATCTATATCCAGTCAACACTATAACTGATTTACAGACTATTCATCACAACAGCCTGGAAAAGAAGAACAAGTCCAGTAAATCCAACCGCCAATGAAGCGGCGATGTGTTGAGGATAAAACTGCTGAGGCTTTTTCCGGAATTTAACGACACTATCATTGAAACGCACGAGCCGGTCAGCCTGTTCTTTTTCTAATCTGGATTGAGGCAGAACACCTCGATAATAGCTCCAGACCCAGCCCATGGGTATAGGATAGGCATTCAATGCAATACGCTCCGCATCCGATTGAGACAATCTGTCATGATATGCAACCCAAACCCAGGCAGATGGCCTCGGCGTCACTGTCAGCCATTTTTCTTCACTTGTTTGAGGAAATTCAGCACGATAATGACACCATACCCATGCCATAGGGATGGAGGGTTTATATAACTGAGCAAGCTCGGCTTTTGTTTGTGTATGCTGAGCTTGATATTCTTCCCACACCCAAGCCTGCGGGTATGACGGCAAGGCGGCCTCACGCCGCCGCATAAACCCCAAAAAAGTAAAAAAACGCTCCATCTTAAGCATGATACAACTCACTTACGCTACTAGGAACAAAATCGCTTATTTGGCGCAAGCGCCAATAAACAACCACGTTGAATTAGATCCCATAAACCTTTCACAATAGTTGCCTACTTCAAGAAGTTTGAATTAACTGCTCCTTGAAAAATTGTGGCAATAATAAGATTTATGTATTCAGAAATTTTAAACACTGTTTGTAAATAAACTCTACCGTTAGTGTTCAAACTATAATTTTTACTAAGCCTTAGAAGTGGCAGGAAAACGCTGCTGACGCTTAAATATGCATTGATATAAATGAACCAATAAAAATTGGAAAATTCAAAAGGCAGGACTTTGATCAACAATCTACTTATATTTTTACCGATGATTTTTTATGGCATTTTTCTTTCATAGAAATGTCAATCTACTACAGTAAAGGCAGAGTTAGTAATTCTGGAAGCAAAAAGGCTTGTCGACTATTTTTAAGACATAGGCGCATTTTAAAAAATTGAATATATTGATGGACGCTTTGTCACATAGACAAAACCTGATGCTAAAATGTAATTACTGTGCGCGTAAATCTATTCGAAACAAATAAATAAAAATCAAAGATCATCTTGATCTCATAAACCCGTTCAGATTGAAAAAATGACAGGCGTATTTCTAGTACTTCTCTATTTTTTTCTGGCGGCTGTCGCAGAGCTTGTAATTTTGCAGCCAGAGAGATTTCTGGTGCAAAGATCTACAGTTATCAATGCGCCGCCAAAAAAGATTTTTGCTATTATTAATGATCTTAAAAAATGGAAAGATTGGTCGCCATGGGCCGAAAGTGATGCTACAGCGCAAATCTCATATTCAAAAATACTGTCGGTGTTGGTGCTAAAATTCAATGGTCACACAGCAAAAAAGCCGGCACAGGCCCTATGACGCTTATTGAGAGCGCGCCTTATCTACTTATTCGTTTTAATCTTGATCTAATGCACCCTTTCAAGAGCAATAATGAAGTCTACTTTTCCTTAAGTCCTGCCGAGAACTCAGGCGATAGAAAAACATTAGTTATCTGGTCTATAACTGGTAGAGATACGTTTATCTCTAAATTTTTTAATCTACTGATCTCAAGAGATAAAATGATTGGCAAGCAATTCGAAGAAGGTTTGGCGAACTTAGACCTAATTGTAAAAAAAATCGCGGATTTAGTTTGCCTTTTAAATAAAGCCATCTTAAAGCGACCTATTATTGAGTTACCGTATCTGGAAAAAATCAATAATGATGGATCCAGTCCATTTTTATGGATCCGTCAAAAAGAACTAAGACTTTAATTTAATTATTTAGATCAACAAGACGTCCAATAGAGAGTGGTTCCTGCTGATGATCCACTACATTGACATGCGAACTAACTGGCAAGCAGAAGCCCAAGATAAAGGCCGCTAGCACCATGGCGACGATCAAAGCCAAGGAAAGTTTGAATTGACGACGAATTGAAGCATAATTTGATGTTGCGTCTGAATAGTAGCTCATAGCGATTTCCCTCATGGTTAAACAAGGTTTAACTTAAGGATCTCGCGACTAATGTGCGCTAGCGCACATAGTGGAAGCGCTCTATGTCCCACGCTAAAAAGCGGAGCCGCCCTTACGTTTTATAAATATTGCATATCAATGACTTAACGGTTCTGATGGCTCGCCATTTTATCAAGATTAGGCCCCGCCCTTTTGGCTTCAAAGACCAAAAGAGCCGATAGTTTAAAAATAACTGACTTTTGAAACCAACACCACAATGAATAGTGTTAAGCTGAGGCCATTTACCTGCTCATGGCTTTCATATTCTCTGGCTATAAGGCGCATTACAAAAATGAAGGCTACGCGGGTTCACTCAATTTGAAATGAACAAAATTACTACGGCTTAACGCTTCATATTAGCTGTAAAAATTAACACACAAGAATATTCATCAAATTAGCAATCACATCAGGGGCGTCAACTAACTCTATTTATGATAATGGCTCTTTTTATGCTTTTCTTTTTTTATTTCCAATTGCTGAGGCTCCGTTTCCTCTGCATCAGACTCTTGCGGATTAGCGGGAAAAATAGCTACAAGCAGTCCCGCTTCATCTTTCTCGGGGAATGAACAATCTACATCAATACCTGAAATTTCTTTTTCTGCAGATGTTGTTGATGTGCTCTTGGCCACAGCTAAACATTTTTTAACAGCTTCGATTATCGCTGCTGGCTGCTTTTTGACAAGCAGATCGCTCGCAGAGCCAATAACATTATACCATTCAGATGTCGGCACAGTGTCTTTCGATATAAAGGTCAAAGACATTCTTGAGGGATTTGAACAGTCAATTGAAATGGATGATTTAGTCGCGACGTGATCGAGTAAAACCTCATGCCCCTCCGTCGAAATATGCTGTACTTTTGCCGTTGTTTTATCTTCAATATTTTTAAGCAGCTTTCTGCATTCCGGACTTTTAGGTACCCTCACTGCCTCAACCATGGACTTAGCCTTATCACCCAGCTTGGACGATTCTAACGTTGTCTCAAGCTTTTGTAGGCTCGAATTATTGCTATTAAAAAATACATAGCCTGCGATAGCGGTGCCAAAAAGGATCAAGAGCAGAAATATTTTCATATTGAACTCTTATAATGAAAGATACAGCCTACTTATTACTTTTAACCTAAATTTGGTCAACACCCTCAAATAAACACTGAATAGAATGACTGTATCAAGTTTTTTGGATAGATCCATTGTCCTGGGTTTCTACGTAATATAATTACCCTCAAACATAAGTTTTGATATCAATTACTACTACTTAGTTTATAAAAAACCGGAGAGAACAATCTCTCCGGCTTAAAAGTAAGATTTAATTTAATCGGTTGATATAATTAATAATCAAGCATCATATTCGCCAGATTGCTTAAATTGATCAACTGTCCAGTTTCTCTGCGTCATAATCATTTTAACCCATTGCGGTGGGTGAGCGCCTCTACCTGACCAGGTGTCTCCGGAGACGTGGTCTTTATACTTAACGATTGAGGCTTTTTCGCCATCATCCAATCTCACCTTACCGGCCTTACGGCCTTTCTTGGTGGTGTCTGGAAATAAGTCGCCTAGATCAAGCCCAGCTTTTGCAAGTTTAGCTTCAATTTCTGCCCGTAAATTTTCTTTTCCTGCGTCTTTGCGACGCGCAATTTCACGATGCGCCCTTTCAATCATTGACAAAATTTCTAGGTCAGACAAATTAGAGAATTCTTCACTCACTGCGTAACTCCTGAAATCATCGACATAATGAGCCCTTGTAGGACGTAAAGGCCTATTAAGGGTTGAAAGGGCATATTTACTTTTCGGTTGTTTTTTAATCGACTTTGTAACGATTTTAAGCGCCTTAAAATCCGTCTTGTCTTCAGTCTCCAAACTCTCTGAAGCTTGTGTTTCTAAGAGGCAGGGCAAGATACGACCGCCTGTCGCAGTATCGCTATCATCTCTCATGTGACTTAGACGCGACAATTGTTCTGATTTGTTTGTATTAAAGATGGCGTGGGCTTCTTTATGTATCTCACTTGTCCGTCGATCAGAGACAATGCGATCCGAAACGCTTCTCGAATCGATTTTTAGCTCCACATTTTCTGTTTGTATGAGGCTTGGATGAAATGGAGCATTCAGTATTTTAGTTGGCCTCGACTTGTAAGCTCTCGCAAACAACCGATTAGAATTTTTCATTAGTTTACCTTGGTATTTACCTGAATTAATACGGGGCAAAGTGACGTAGAAAGTAAAAGGTTAATTAAACGTCAATTTTTAAAAGAAATCTCTAACCCCAATGACTTATCAAATATAATAATAATATAAATTAAACAATAGGAAAAATTAGATAAAATATAAAAAAATACTAAGGAGCATCGAGATATCGTCACCAATAGAGCCGGTCACAATGTCAACTTGAAGTCATAACCATATCTTTTAGACTAATAAACCACCGGTGATAATTCGCGATCAACGGCACTAGTCAGATTAGAAAAATTACAACGAAAAGCGCTGCAATGATGAAACCGCGCCTATTCTGGTCTGCTGATCTGCTCACAATCTGTTATTTCATATCTTAGAACACTACTGTCCAACTGGAATCGAATAGATTCAACTGGTTGTAAATAATCTCTTCATTGTTGCTGTCGTCTGCTCCCTCAAGTGCCTGTAAAATTGAGGCTTTCTCAAATGAGCGGACGGACAAAATTTGTATAAAAAGCGTAGAGCGACACTTTCAGTGAGAGTTCCTTTTTTATGATCGCAGCGAGCATATAGACACAAACAGCGGTCCAGATTTGCGTCTTAACAGCATTCTCTGAATTCCTAAATAAATGACGTATATGTAAATTCTTTTTTATCCATTTGAAAAATAATTCAACATGCCATCTTTGCTTATAAAGCTTTGAGATCGTCAAAGCAGGTAGCGTAAAATTGTTTGTTAAAAATATGAGTTTCTTTTTCGTTTCTGGATCACAAAAGTTAATACGTCTCAAATGTTCACTGTAGTCCTGACGTGCATAAAAGCCATCGAGTATAATACTCTGATCAGAATAAAGTCCCGATGTCTTATCGACAGAACACGAACTAATACGATGATAATTCATATTTGTTTTTGCACGTGTAACGAAGAATGCTGCGGCTTGATGTAAAGCATATAGTCTGGAAAAAAACGATGTAGCCGCGTTGATGGCGCCAGCTTCGATGCCGATTAAATGTAGCGCTTTAGCGTCAGTCATTTTTCCATCAGAAACATGGATAAAACTAGAGATCTGGCCGCATAAGTCGAGAAGAGTATGCATCTTAACGGCTGCTTTCGTTGAGCGAAAATCAGCCCATGGAAATAATGATAAGCATAAATCAATTGTCGTGCTGTCTAGTGCATAGGCAGTGTTTTCAACATCTAGTCCGATATCATCATTTACGTAAAGCTTACGAGAGTGTCGTATTAAAATAGCTGCCACATCAGCCCATATACGCCAGTCGGGACGATCATTTGCGCCAGCTAACGTAGATTTTGCTATAGGCTTACGTAGTCCCATCGCATAAAGCTTTATTGGCTGGGCTCGAAGTCACGCTTCTATATCTCGCAAGCTCTCACGATAAGTCATTTGAGCAAAGGTCATAATACGAAATTGCTCGCTGCATCGAAGGCTGCGAACACCTGCGTCGCCATTGTAGCGTTTCACTATTCGATCAAAGCTTGTCCACGGCACAAAATCCATAATTAGCGAAAACAGTGTTCTGCCAAGCTCCACGGCAGCTCTCCCTGATCAATAATTCAGGAAAAACTACCCGAAATTTACGTAATGAAATTGAAATCGACACCAAGAAATTTGGTCGTAGATTATTGTTCATAATGGCCTTACAAGCCTAAGCTATCTGCTCAACCGGACAGTAGTGATCTTAGAAAAGTATTTTTCTATCTTCGGACCCAATCCACTTATTAGTCTGGTCTTTTGCTTAATGCGATCTACGGTCTTTCAAGAATCAGAGAAGAGGAAAAAAAATCTCGCCTCTGGACCTTAAGACGCTTACATTTGACACAGTTGCATCGTCCTAACGCTAAGTGAGGCGCTTAAATTTAGCGCCATTTAAAATTTATAAATCCCCGCCTATGACCGTCCCGTCTCTCTGAAGGGGGTCGAGCCTTTACCTAATTTCAGTGAGCGCACCGGCTAGATATACTCAGACTTAAGTCGCCTTTAGAAAACAATCCAAGCAACATAAATTTAAAATAATCAATAATATCAGTAGTTTATATATTTTTTATCCTTACGGGAACGCTTTCCAAGTTTAAACGTTAACATTCCATCAGCTAATCCGCGTGAGCGCATCATTGCTCAAACGACTACAGCTCGGGTTCAAGATGGAAATTTTGGAAAATTCATCAAATATTGACTTCTCCGGATTAATTAAGCGCGGGTTACGTCAGCAGTTCCAAGTGGACACTGATGAACCGGCGCAATCTGAAATTTTGCGCTTATTAGACAAACTCCACGAGCGTCTGAGCGGTATTGAGCAGCAAGTCTCTCCATCTTCGTCGAAATAGCCGCCTATAGAAAACTCAAATTAATACTCCTTGGTAAGAGCCCGGCCAAGAAGTCTCTGATTCAATAATAAATTGGTCCGCCATAAATGGGACCATTACTATAGACTGGCGCTGTATTGACGCCGACGCCAACCTGATGGCCCTTTGCCGACATGCATTGTGCGTAAACCGTATCATAACGAGATTGAATTGAGTTACCCGCAGAGCTCGCACGTCCTTGTCCGACTGCACTCCCCAACAACAAGCCAGAGCCTGCGCCAATCGCAGCGCCCGTCCCGGGACGATTGCCAGCTGCCGCGCCAATAAGGGCCCCTGTCGCTGCGCCTAATCCTGTTCCAACAACAGCACTGCCCAAGGCCTCACTATTGCTGGCAACGCCAGGCGATTGTCCTCCAATCGCGTTTTGCGCCGCATTTTGACAATATGCGTCATCCTTTTGAAAGACAGCATAGGATTTTCCCTTGCCCGGCATGACGGGTACTTGGGGCATAGCCGGACCCGTTCCTGCGCAGCCGGAGAGTAAAACACTTACTGAAATTACTGAGGCAATGGCGACATTAAATTTATAAATCATTGTGAAACAACTCCAGAAGCTTCATTCTACCGCTATAAATTAAAAAAATATTGATAGAAAAAAGACCAGAAACAGAAATAATTCTCTCCCGACAATGATGGTTAAAAAGGAATTAACCTCGCGCCGTAAAAGATCCTCACTTTAGCAGCAGCAATAGCTCAAGGGAAAAAAGCAATTACTCGGGTTGGCGCGCCAGAACCTTGCCCAATTTTCATGGGTAAAGCGACAAGGGTCACGCCAGTTGCTGGAAGTTTGTCTAAGTCAGTCAAGTTTTCAAGCGCTGGCACATTCGCCGCGCCAACAAGACGATGAACTATAAAATCTTGCGATTGACCGTAGTCAATACTGGCAGTGTCTATGCCAATCATCCGCACGTGCCGATCTTGGATGAGAAACGACACTGCTTCTGAACCATAAGATGGAAAATGTAATTTTGATGCATCGCCAGGCGTATCATCGCCAAGATAGGCCTTACGCTCGGGCCATTTTTTACTCCACCCTGTGCGTAGCAAAAATATGGCGTCCAGGGGGATTTTACCGTGGCTTTTCTCCCAATCAGAAAGGTCTTCACGGGTTAATCGATAGTCAGGGTTACTGGCTGTCTTGTGGGATATGTCTATGACAACCGCCTGTCCAACAAAGCGCTCAACGGGGATGTCGGAACTCGTCCAATGCCCCTCAGCAAAATGCATTGGTGCATCTAAATGGGTGCCATTGTGCTCAGGCGAACAAAATGTGTTGGAAAAATAAAAAAATCCGGACTTTGTAATTCCCTTAAACGAAGGCTTGAGTTCAAAGCCAGACTTTTCAGTTGGCCAGGCTATTGTGTTGGCGTCAAAGGTATGAGTTAGATCGATAATATTGAGCTTATTAAAATCAATTGCATCTCCTGCAATAGTTACAAAAGACATTAGCGGTTGTGATAGAAAAAAAACGAACATAATTTTTAATAGCTTATTTTTTTTCATCACACATTTTCCTTTGACCATATCAGAATTTCTTAGCTTGCAGGATAAATTATTAGATTAAGGCCTATCAAAAGCATTAACTCTCCCGCCACCCACAATAGATCGCAAAAAAGAATTGAAAAAATGAACATCCGCAAAAATCACAATATGCATGAAACACGATATCTCAACCGCTTTTATAATCACACTTAGCTTCTTATTTTAGATTGTCTGTAAAACAACAACTATCTGTGCTCCATGTACATCAAATCCAATAAGGGCTCCAAGTTTTACAATTTTTTATTTAAATTAAAGCGCTGCCCTAACTTATTGTCCCTATTATCAGCCCTCTCTTTGGATAAAAAATATAATTTATATTTTTATCCTCGCTAATCCAATAAGTTACCCTTTTTGTAGATATTTTTTAATGTGTTTCAGGATCAAATATTTAACATCCTAAAGACACGTCTATTTCAATATCTATTATAGTAAATCATAGCGCAGTCTCCCTGAATGATGGCGTCTTAGCCGAAAAAGTCTCCAACCAATCAACAAGAGCAGGCGACGAATAACGCCAGTTACCCTCAAAGCGTAAGTCGAGATATCCTAGAGCGCAAGCCACGGCGATATGGCCTATGTTTATAGGTCCTTGTGGGGGCAATTTACTAAGAACGCTTATCGCCCGATCAATTTTTTCTTGCTGATACAATATAAATTCATCGTCACGCAATTGAGGACGGCGCACGGCGATCTCATGTCGAATAATCAATGCAGCATCATTTAAGCCATCTGCAAGAGACTGATATTTAAGCGCCTCAAATTTAAGATGTGCATCTTGAGGAATGAGCTTTCCACCACCGCTATAACAATCGAGATAATCAATAATTACACGACTATCATAGAGCGCTGTTCCATTTTCAAGAATCAGCACAGGTATTTTTCCTAAGGGATTTTCATCCCTTAAACGATTATTTGGATCTTTTGTGTCAGTGTCTTTGATTGATATTAAATCACTAAGACCGCAAATATCTCCTGCAATGCGAACCTTGCGCGCATAAGGAGAGGCTTTTGAGTATCTAAGCACAAACATGATTTACTCTCATTATTATTCTCTCTAACTTATCAAGCTTTAGGCATGATTGAAAAATTTTAAATGGTTTCTCATTAAATCAAATTGTCAAAATATGAAGTGACTTGAAGTCTTATCCAGCGCAGAGCTCGAAGCGATCAAGGCCTCAAGACCATCCCCCAATCTTGTCTTCTCTGATCACCCAATCAATTTGATACTCAGCATCTTCTCCCTGAGCAAGCACATGAGTCAAAAATGGCAAAAGAATGTGCGCCTCTTCTTCTAATGTAAATGGCGGATTAAAAATTAACAGTCCGGTATTTTTTAATCCATCTGAGTGACCCCCAACATTCAATGATAAGCGTAGGGTGCGGGAGATATTATGCTTAAAAAATTTTGCGCATAATTTGCGATCAAAATCTAGGTTTTTAATTGGGTACCATAGGACATATATTCCTGTCGGCCACTTACGATAGGCTGATAAAAACGATGGCCATAATAATGAGATTTCATCTTTCTGTTCAAAAGAAGGATCAATTAAAACCAGTCCGCGTCTTTCCTTTGGCGGAATAAAAGCGCCAAGTCCAATATAGCCATCAAGATGCAAAGTCTTAACGCGCTTATCACGGGCAAATCGGTGTCTAAGCCGACTTGAGGATTCGGGATGTAATTCGCAAAAAATGGCTCGATCCTGCGGACTTATAAGACGCAAAGCGATCATTGGTGATCCGGGGTAATAAGCTAATGACTGATTTTTATCATCAATCCCAACACAGGCCAGGTAATGCTGGATGAGACTGAGAAGATTTCCATCAATATTTTTGAGATCGCTTAATCGCCCGATCCCTTCCCACCACTCAAAAGTGCGATTTGCCTCCTCACTATAAAGATCATAAGCGCCTTCGCCGGCATGGGTATCGATCACTCGAAATGGCGAGTCTTTCAAGCAAAGATAAAGAAGAATTCGGGCTATAAATATATGCTTAAAGACATCAGTAAAATTACCCGCATGAAAACTATGACGGTAATTCATGATCTAATGAAAAGACGGGATAAAAATATCTGAGGATCTGCAGCTTTGCTCCAGGACTTGAGGACATAATTGATAATGCCGCAGGTTTTGAGAAATACAAACCCTCACCTCAGTCAATACTCCGCGACGACAGTTTATAGAAAACATACCTGGATAAAGATTGGGATTTATCTTTAAAAAGTCTCCATAGAGCGCCTGAAGCCTTATGGTTTGATCGGTTTTAGGATCGAGCAATAGGGGCGGAATTTTTACTAATTTTCGCGCTCTCGACACATCCTCTAAATATACATTGGGAGTTTTTCCGCTACAAACGCCATGCTTGCGCCATTCATAACGAGCAAGTCTCTCTGTAGGAAAATAATCACGCGCTTTCTTTAAAGCGTTTGTGCTTAGTGTGGCTTCATTTCTACAATAGAGCGGATAACCGTTATAATATTGCGGCCATAAACCGTGCACGACAAATCCTAAATTTTTGTTCCCTACGCATTGTTTAGATGCGCTCTGGTGTCTTTGACAAAATTCAGCAGACCATGTCAGCGCCAAAACATAAAAATCAAATTGGCCTGGCAGAGAATGATCTATGCTTCCCCTCATACTTTCGCGTTGTGACGCTCTTTCATAGGACCGACATACTCGTCCTGGACAATAATCAAGGGCCCAGCTTTGCGTTACGCTCAAGATTCCCCCGCCGCAGAGCAGGGCTAAAAGAAAGAACCTCTGTGCGCCCCAGGAGCGTTTTTTCATAAAACTAATCGACACCCTTATCTACGGCCTTCACGTCTCTAAAATTAATAAAAGGTGCCTTAAGGACCTAGAGACCGACAGTTAGGAGTGAAAGCATGATTTCGGTCAATTCCTTGAATGCACCATACTACGCCAGAGCCCAGGCCTAAGAATGCAGTCGATGCCGAAATATTGAAAACAACATGCCGTCGCGCGCCATCGCTAAACCGCGCTTCCGCCTGACAATATCGACGTGGAATATATGTCTGCCCATTTAATCGGTAACCAATCTCAGCAATCCTCTCAAAACCGCTAATGGTAAGAGAAGAATTCCAAAATTCCATTTCCCGATGAGCAAAATCGATAGCGATTTGATCGAGCATGGCCGGATCATCACAAGGCTGCAAAACGCCGGAAAAAGGGGAGATACGCACTTCAGCGGGCGGATCATCCCGGCTCACGCTTTCAGCCCATCCGGGCGATAGGGCGAACTCCAATCCAGAACATATCGTTAGACTATTCCGTAAGGCCTTAATGATGAATTTTCCTAACGCCCTATACACACTTGTCTCCGTCCCGGTTATGATAGGATTGGTACGAAACATCGTCCTCCCGTCAAGGAGGAGATGGTTTCCAGCCAGCCCCTCTCGATATTGGCTTCAATGATCAAATTTTTTCTTCCCATGCGCTCAAAGTCTAAAAATCTCTTGGTCCTACTGGCCCTCTCAGCTCTCCTGGCGAGTGCGCCTGAAGCATTCGCCGAAGACCCTTTCTCAGATTTTTTTGGCGGTCTCTTTGGTGGCTCATCCCATTCAAGCGAACATCGCGCAGCGCCAACCTCGCGTATGCGCCGGATCAATCCCCGTCAAGATAACCGAGCTGTTCAGAAAAAACCCACAGAGGGCATGTCGCCAGAGGATCAAGCCGCCGCGACCACGCCAAAGACCTATTTTGTTGCTGTGCTTGGCGACGCTATGGGAGACACGCTCGCCGACGGATTGAAGAAAGTATTAACGGACAAGCCAGAAATTGGCGTCCTTAAACTCTCTAAGGTGGATACAGGACTAACGCGAACAGACGCCTATGACTGGGTAAAATCATCAAAAGAGATCACCCTAGGTCAACAGAAAGTTGATGTTGCGGTAATCTTCCTTGGCGCAGGTGACCGTCAGACCTTTATTGGCAATGATCCTGATGAACCGCTTTCCGCCCATTGGCGCGAGCTTTATGCAGCAAAAGTTAATGCATTGACCGCGACGTTTAGAGAAAAGAAAGTACCAGTTATCTGGGTTGGCCTACCCATAATGAAGAATGAGAATTTTTCATCCTATGCCGCCAAGCTGAATGAAATTATCAAACAACGGGCAACAGCGGAGGGCGCAGTCTTCGTTGATCTGTGGGATGCGCTTTCAGACGAAAAGGGGCAATACAACGCCTTTGGGCCAGATATTAAAGGTCAAATCGTTAAAATAAGGGCGACAGACGGCATTTATCTAACTCCTGCTGGGGGAGTGATCGTTGCGCATTTCGTTGCAGGCGAAATCAGGAAGCTTTATGACGCCAACCATCCAAACGCCCCTCTGACAGGAGCGGCGCTTCAGTCTCCAACAACTGACAAGACAAGCAATCTTGCCCCATCGGCGTCGCCTGAAACGCAGCCGGCTGCGCCGACTCAGGGCCCTGTCGAATTTCGATCACCCGTTCAGCCACAAACGAGCTCCGCGCCGACGCTACCCGAGCGTCCTGTTGTGGGACCGATACAATCTTTGACATCCCCTCCCGATCCCCCTGGCGCAGAATTAGCCAAGAAATCAACAGATCCAATTCCTCCTGGCGCAGATGAGGCTGCAAAGGCGTTAGCGCGACACGTCTTTGTTCAAGGTGGCGATCAACCTATTAGAAAAGATCGCGCAGACGACTACAGCTGGAAACCCTAAACATCAGCGCGAGAGAGGATTGTAAGGGCTCATAACTAGCAGTGCCGGCTAGAATGTTTTTTTATCTCGGAACGGAACGAATGAGGACTTCGCGCATTCTTCGCTTAGTGAATACGCTAGGAGCAAGCCTCGATGTTATCTTTTTCGTTAGTGACGATCAAACCTCACTCACGTCTATTTATTTCTTCACTGGCCATATCAGCGCTTGCCAGCGTGATGTCTTCAGCAAGCTGTAAGGCTGAAGAGAACCCTCTCTTAGCGCTCTTTAGCGGACAATCCGTAAGCTCAGATCAATATCCTGCTGGCGCAGAGGATATGGTCGCTTCCTATAACGACGCCAGAGACACAAATACCGCTCCGCAGGAAGCAACAGAAGTTGCACGCGAAACTCCAACGACAACAAAAGAAATAGTTAACGATCAAACAAATCAAAAACCTGGAACGATCACTGTCGACACAAAAAACCGTGTTCTGTTCCTCTCTCTCGCTAATGGCCAAGCGGTGCGCTACGGCGTTGGCGTTGGACGTGAAGGTTTCGCTTGGGCAGGTCGCGTCAGAATTGGACGCAAAGAAGTCTGGCCTGTATGGACTCCTCCGGCCGCCATGCTGAAGCGTCGTCCAGACTTGCCTCGTCATATGTCTGGCGGCGAAGAAAATCCGCTAGGGGCGCGGGCTATGTATCTCTATTCGGGGGACCGCGACACCATGTTTAGAATCCACGGTTCTAACGAGCCCTGGACTATTGGAGAAGCCGTATCGTCCGGGTGCATCCGCATGCTCAATGCAGATGTCACCGATCTTTATAACCGCATAAAGGTTGGTGCGCCTGTAATCGTTATGTAGAGATATGGATAAATTCGCGATTAGAGAATTTAAACTAATTATAAATTAAAGCCCCGTTATGTGACGGGGCTTTAATTATTCCATATTACAACTGAAAATAAAATTCGTTAAAAATGAAAGAGAGACTTGTATTACTAACCAGACGCCAATCAATATCCAACCAGCTTTTTTACGCTCTCGGCCATATAAAAATGCGCCGACTAACGGCAGAATCAAGAGAAAAAACTGCCAAGGCTGCCCAACAACATTATCGCAAAACCAAAGGTTTAATTTCTCACTTATCATGTTCGTCACCTATTTTTATTTTTATCTGGGTAGTGATGTAGCGCCCATAAGAAATTCATCAACAGCTGCGGCGCATTGGCGACCTTCCCTAATCGCCCAAACCACGAGCGACTGTCCACGCCGCATGTCGCCACAAACGAATATCATATCTTTTGAGGTATGATAGGTACGGGTGTCGGCTGAAACATTGCCGCGCCCGTCCAACGCCACGCCGGACTGTTCAACCAGGCCTTCATGAACTGGCGAGACAAATCCCATCGCGAGCAAAACAAGATCAGCTTTTAGGACAAAAGAACTATCTGCTATTGGCTGCATTTTATCATCCACATGAATACAGCGAACGCCTTCAACTTGACCCTCTTTACCAACAAACTCTTTAGTAAGGACAGAAAAATCACGCGCAGCGCCTTCTTCATGAGAAGATGAGGTACGTAATTTTAACGGCCAATCTGGCCATGTCAGAAGTTTATTTTCTTTTTCAGGCGGCCGCTGCATGATTTCGAGTTGCGTTACAGATAGCGCTCGATGCCGCACGGATGTTCCAATGCAGTCTGAACCTGTATCTCCCCCTCCTATCACGACTACGTGTTTTCCGGTGGCGAGTATTGGATCATTGGCGGTCGGCGTTTCCCCAGAGACACGACGATTTTGTTGGGGTAAAAACTCCATGGCAAAATGTACGCCGTGCAATTCGCGACCTGGAATCGTTAAATCCCTTGGTTTTTCAGCGCCACCAGCAAGGATAACTGCATCGAAATTTTGAACAAGTCCATCGACAGTTTTATCAAATCCAATATTCTCATTGTAATGGAAGCTAACGCCCTCAGCCTCGATCTGCGCAATACGCCGATCGATCAGATTCTTTTCCATTTTAAAATCTGGAATACCATAGCGGAGTAACCCGCCAGCCTTAGCCAATTTTTCAAATACATGAACATCGTGACCTGCGCGCGCGAGTTGTTGGGCCGCGGCCAGACCACCTGGCCCTGAACCAACAATAGCGATTTTCTTTCCCGTTTTATTCTTCGCTATTTCTGGTTTCACCCAACCTTCTTTAAAGCCTCGATCAATGATCGCGCATTCTATAGATTTGATTGTGACAGGCTGATCTTGAAGGTTGAGCGTACAAGACGCTTCACAAGGCGCAGGACATATCCGCCCTGTAAATTCGGGAAAATTATTTGTCGAATGGAGATTGGTTAGCGCACGGCGCCACTCACCATGATAGACGAGATCATTCCAGTCGGGAATTTGATTATTGACGGGACATCCATTGTGACAGAAGGGAATGCCACAATCCATACACCGAGATGCCTGCCCCCGCGTTGTTTCTTCTGACAGCGGGATTACAAATTCATCATAATGCCGAATACGATCAGCCGCCGGCTTATATTTCCGGTCCTGACGATCAATTTCGAGAAAGCCGGTTACCTTACCCATTGTAAAATCAAACCCCTTGATTCAAGCCATCTCACTCGTTGACTTCTAAGTGAGCCCTTGTATTACCTGCCGTCACAACAATTACCGCCATAAAGCACACCTTCCTCGCCATAGATTTAACTATGGAAAGGTCAGGATCTCTCACTTCTCGCCAACCGCTTTTTGCATAGGCGATTGAGTACGTCTGGCGTTCATTTCATTCAAAGCGCGCCGATATTCCACCGGCATCACTTTTACAAATTTAAGTTTATAGTTTTCCCAATCGTTGAGAATATCGCGCGCACGTAAGGAACCCGTATATCGGAGATGATTTGTGATGAGTTGATGCAATCTCTCAGCATCAAATCTGGTCATGTCGCTGAGCAAATCAACACGACCATGCGCAGCAAGATCGGTCGTTTGATGATAAACTTTTTCCATTAGTTTTTCTTCAGCGATAATAGGCTCAAGATCTACCATCGCTAAATTACATCGACTAGAGAAGGTCTTGTCTTCATCAATAACGTAAGCCACTCCGCCAGACATGCCTGCTGCAAAATTTCGACCTGTTTGGCCAAGCACGACGACGACGCCACCAGTCATATATTCACACCCATGATCGCCAACGCCTTCAACAACCGCCATCGCCCCTGAATTTCTAACGGCGAAACGCTCTCCAGCTACCCCGCGGAAATAGCATTCTCCGGCAATCGCTCCATAGAGAACCGTGTTGCCTACGATAATGGAATGAGCGGGTTCTATTTTCTGAGCATTCCGTGAGGGGTAAACAATAATTTTACCGCCTGATATGCCTTTACCGACATAATCATTGGCTTCTCCCTCAAGTCGTAACGTGACGCCGCGAGATAGGAATGCGCCAAAGCTCTGACCTGCTGTACCGGTAACACGAATATCAATTGTGTCCTCAGGCAAACCTTTGTGACCGTAGATACGCGCCACTTCTCCAGAGAGCATCGCGCCAACAGTGCGATTAACGCTGCGAATTGAGGTTTCGATTGATACCTTGGATCCTCTATCCAACGCTGCCTGTGCTTCTGAAATTAATTGATTATCCAACGCTTTGTGAAGCTCATGATCCTGACGCGCGCTGTGGCGCACCTGCGAACCTTCTCCATATGGTTTTGTGAAGAGCTTGCTGAAATCAAGGCCCTTAGCTTTCCAATGCGCTAGGGCCTGATCCTTATCCAGCATCTGCATTTGGCCAATAAGCTCTTCAAATTTGCGGTATCCCATTGCCGCCATCCATTCTCTTACTTCTTCTGCAACAAAGAAAAAGTAATTGATGACATGCTCAGGCTGCCCAACGAAACGTTTGCGCAAAACAGGATCTTGAGTTGCGACGCCAACTGGGCAAGTATTTAGATGACATTTGCGCATCATAATACAGCCTGCCGCGATGAGTGGCGCGGTTGAAAAACCAAATTCATCTGCGCCCAACAACGCGCCGACAATCACATCTCTGCCAGTTCTTAAACCGCCATCTACCTGAACAGCGATACGAGAACGTAGATTATTCAAGACTAATGTTTGGTGTGTTTCCGCCAGACCAATTTCCCATGGCGAGCCCGCATGCTTGATAGAAGTTAATGGAGAAGCCCCGGTGCCGCCCTCAAAACCTGAAATTGTGACATGATCAGCACGGCCTTTTGAAACGCCTGCAGCAACCGTTCCAACACCAACTTCAGAAACAAGCTTAACTGAAACATCTGCTTTTGGATTCACATTTTTTAGATCATAAATTAGCTGGGCTAGATCTTCGATTGAGTAAATATCGTGATGTGGCGGCGGCGAAATAAGACCAACGCCGGGCGTGGAGTGACGCACTTTAGCGATGACGGCGTCTACTTTGTCGCCTGGCAATTGTCCTCCCTCGCCCGGCTTAGCTCCTTGCGCCATTTTAATTTGTATTATGTCAGCATTGACCAAATATTCAGTCGTAACGCCAAAACGTCCCGAGGCGACTTGCTTAATTGCAGAGCGCTTCAAATCTCCATTAGGCTCTGGCTTAAATCGCTCAGGCTCTTCACCACCTTCACCCGTATTAGATTTACCGCCAATTCTGTTCATTGCGACGGCAAGCGTTGTATGCGCTTCGCGAGAAATGGAGCCAAATGACATCGCTCCGGTTGCAAAACGTTTAACGATATCCGCTGCTGTCTCTACTTCCTCTAGCGACACAGGCTTACGCCCAACTTCTTCCGCGGTTTTAATACGGAATAGGCCGCGTAAATTTAATAGATGCTCACTTTGTTTGTTGAGTATTTCAGCAAAAGCTCGATATTGTTCGCGCGCATTCCCACGTACTGCATGCTGCAAAAGGGATACTGTCTCCGGCGTCCAGCTATGCGCTTCTCCGCGTAATCGAAATGCATAGTCTCCGCCAACATCTAAGGCATCTTTATAAATTGGCGCATCGCCAAAAGCGAGCTTGTGCCGGCGAACGGTCTCCATAGCTATTGTGTCAAGACCAACACCTTCAATTCGCGTCGTCGTACCTCTAAAAAACTCGTCAACGAAATCTTGAGCTAATCCGACAGCGTCAAATATTTGCGCGCCGCAATAGGACTGATACGTGGAAATGCCCATTTTCGACATCACCTTTAAAAGCCCCTTATCAATTGCCTTGATGTAGCGCTTGATCGCTTCATATGGATTGATCTCGTCAGGGAGTTCTTTCGCTGAGGCTTCCAGCGTATCAAAGGCAAGATAAGGATTAATCGCCTCGGCTCCATAACCAGCCAAGCATGCAAAATGCTGAACTTCCCGCGCTTCGCCTGTCTCTAAAACCAGACCAACAGAAGTACGTAAACCCTTACGAATTAAATGATGATGTACAGCTGCTGTCGCAAGCAACGCGGGGATTGGAATTCGATCCGGCCCCACCATGCGATCTGAGAGAATAATAATGTTATATCGGCCCGATACTGCTTCTTCTGCGCGTTCACACAAACGCTTAAGCGCTTCACGCATACCATCAGCGCCTTTAGGCGCATCATAAGTCATTTCTAGCGTTTTTGTATCAAAACTATCTTCAACCATACCAATCCAGCGAATTTTTTCTAAATCTTCGTTGGTGAGAATTGGCTGACGAACTTCTAGTCGTTTTTTTCTTGCAGAGCCTTCGTGATCAAGAATATTGGGACGCGGTCCAATAAAAGACACAAGACTCATCACTAATTCTTCTCTGATCGGATCAATCGGCGGATTAGTGACTTGTGCAAAATTCTGCTTGAAATAGGTGTAGAGTAAAGAAGTCTTGTCAGACAATGGCGATATGGGCGTATCAGTACCCATCGACCCAATCGCCTCTTGTCCCGTAACCGCCATTGGATAGACGAGTAGATCTAAATCTTCTTGCGTGTATCCGAAGGCCTGCTGTCGATCTAGCAGAGAAACGTCAGCTCGCGCCGGCCGCGCTTCTACCGGCTTTAGATCTTCTAGCTGTATCTGGGTGCGGGCTAGCCATTCTTTATAGGGATGAGATTGAGAGAGCTGCTGTTTGATCTCATCGTCAGAAACAATACGACCTTGTTCTAAATCAACCAGCAGCATTTTACCTGGTTGCAAGCGCCATTTCGTAACAATTTTTTCTTCTGGAATCGGCAATACGCCCATTTCTGAAGCCATAACGACTAGGCCGTCGTCGGTAACGAGATAACGGGCCGGCCGTAATCCGTTTCGATCTAAGGTTGCTCCAATTTGTCGACCGTCTGTAAATGCCATCGCCGCCGGGCCGTCCCATGGCTCCATCAACGCAGCATGATATTCATAAAAAGCCCGGCGACTCTCGTCCATTAACGGATTGCCCGCCCAAGCTTCTGGTATCAACATCATCACAGCATGCGCGAGAGGATAACCGCCACGCACCAGAAATTCGAGCGCATTATCAAAACAGGCGGTGTCAGATTGGCCCTCATAGGAAATTGGCCAAAGTTTATTGATGTTATCTCCAAATAAAGGCGAGGCAACAGACGCTTGGCGTGCAGCCATCCAATTCAGATTACCGCGTAATGTGTTTATTTCACCATTGTGCGCGACAAATCGATAGGGGTGAGCCAGTCGCCAGGAAGGAAATGTGTTAGTTGCGAAGCGTTGATGAACGAGCGCCAGGGCTGAAACAAATCGCGGATCTTTCAAGTCCAGGAAATAGTCGCCAAGCTGGGATACGAGCACCATCCCCTTATAAACGATTGTTCGTGTTGAAACGGAAACAGAATATAGCTCCCGACCTTGGGAACCAAAAGTATAAACAATATTGGAAGCAGCTTTGCGAGCAAGATAAATACGACGCTCAAAATCCTCAGCATCTTTAACATCTGGTCCACGTGCGACAAATATTTGTCGATGAAATGGCTCTACTGCGCGAACGGCATCACCTAAGTCGCTTGAGTTGACTGGCAAGTCTCGCCAGCCAAGTACGACAAGGCCTTCCTCATGCATCGAGTCGTCAATAACTTTACATGCGCGCTGACGCACATCTGCGTCACGCGGTAAAAAAAACTGACCAATCGCATAGTCGCCTGAAGCAGGGAGCGTGAAGCCGAGTTTTGCGCATTCTTCCTTAAAAAAATCATGTGGAATTTGAACAAGGATGCCGCATCCGTCCCCAAGTTTAGGATCTGCGCCAACAGCGCCTCGATGATCAAGATTAAGGAGAATCTGTAATCCCATTTCAACAATAGCGTGGGTTTTTTCATTGCGCATATTCGCAATAAAACCTACGCCGCAAGAGTCATGCTCTTTTGAGGGGTCGTAAAGACCTTGCGCTTTTGGCAATAGAGGATCTCGACCAAGATCTGTTAAAGTCTGAGCGCAGGCGTTATTCGCCTTTTGATGCTCTCTCACGACATTCGTCATTTCGGTCACTCCCCCTGACGGCGCATCAAAAGCGTCGTCAATTTATCTCTAATGTTTTATGTCCCTGCGCAGAAGCTATTTGCGACGCTTGAAGCGTATAAGCCCTACACAAAATTTCCTCTTCGCCTAATAAGCCATCGACTTGGAGGATCTTTTATGAACAGTCCGCCGTCTTTAGTCTTACTGAAAGGCAAATCGCGCGCCAGCTGCTTTAATCCGCAGCTTGCGCCTATTGCATTATTGCATTCGGTAGAAAGCAGCGGCCCTCCGCTCCTCCAGCACCAAAGGGTCAGTAACACTGACGTAATGGCGCTGTAAACCGTGCCAGATTTGCCCTCAGCTTACAAGCACTAGGCAACGGTGTGCGCTGCTTCTTTGCCGGGGGTTACTTTCGGCCTCACGTCGCTATAAAATAAGGCGATCTAAATTTGTAATATTTTAAAATCAATAAATTACTAAGTTAATGCAGTCCCCGCGCCCGGGGGATCGTTACGCCTGTCTTTTACCCTAATGACCCAGCCCTCTCAGGTGCATTGCGGCAGTGGCGCATCCTCCTAATGAGCCGAATGCGAACATCTAATTTAAAACTCAGTAAAGAAGAAAAAGAGTTGTCCAAAAAAAGGCACCCGAAAGCGCCTTTTCTTTAATCTGATCCGCTCCCGCTTAGGCAGCTTTAAAATGTTCAACCGCTCTTTCGGTGTCTTTTACGCCGATTTCAATTCGCCGAGGTTTCTGAGTCTCAGGAAGCTCGCGAACCAAATCTATATGTAAAAGCCCATTAAAGAGGCTTGCGGCCGTTACGACGACATGGTCGGCTAGTTGAAACCGACGTTCAAAGGCTCGCGCTGCTATGCCTTGGTGGAGAAGCTCACGACCCTCAGTTTGAGAAAGCTGATCTTTCAATCCTTTGACTATAAGCGTGTTCTCTTTTGTCTCAATAACGAGATCTTCTAACGCAAAACCAGCCACGGCAAGAGTCACGCGATAAGCGTTCTCGCTCACCCGTTCAATATTATATGGGGGGTAGCTTGACGCGCTGTCATAAGGACCGCCCTGATCCAACAAGTTAAAGAGCCTATCAAAGCCAACAGTCTGCCGATAAAGTGGGGCAAAATCGAATTGACGCATAACATATCCTCCGTCTGAAGCGACATGCAGCGCATCATGAGTGATACGCCGATCAGAATGCGTGTCCGTCACGGCCCACGCATAGTCTGAGTTAGGAACTAAAATTGAACGTTTCAAGACCAAACAAAAGGACTTTTCATACTCTCTGGTCCTTTTCTACCCCGAGGTCTTACCCTATCCAATTTGGAATTCTCATGAGGACGAAAAGACGATAAGGTCACCGGTCGTTAGCCGGCGCGTAAATGTCTGGCGTTAGCTATGGAAATATAATGTTAGATCTAATTTCAACTGAGACCAATCAAATTCCAGCAGGCGCAGAAACCTTTACGCTGCAGACCCATGATGGCAGACGCCTCCGCGCAGCGATTTTTCGCGTTCAAGGTCAGGCGCGCGGCACGATAGCCCTTCTACAAGGACATAATGAATTTATAGAAAAATATTTCGAGACCATCGATGATCTCCGCGCTAGGGGGTTTGATGTCGCTACTTTTGACTGGCGCTGCCAGGGGGGATCTGAAAGAGAATTGGACGATCCCCGTAAAGGTCATATTGATGACTTCGCTCTCTATCAAAAAGACTTAGAGGCTTTCATTAATCAAGCTCTCGTTAGTTGTACTCAACCCTTTTATGCCCTAGCCCATTCGATGGGAGCCGCTATTGTTCTAGACTCCGCCTACTCCGCGCGTCCTCCATTCCAGCGCCTCATCCTAACAGCTCCGATGATCGATCTTGCTAATATTCGGTATCCTAACGCCGCACGATGGCTCGCGGACACGCTGGATATGGTTGGCATGGGCGGACGTTACATTCCCTTAGGAAGCAAACGCTCGATGCTTGAAAAACCATATGAAAGTAATAAACTAACAACTGATCCAGATCGCTTTGCGCGCAATGCCTCAATTTTGGAAAAAGCCCCAGCGCTCGTAATTGGTGACCCGACAATTGGTTGGGTGAATGCCGCCTTCCGCCTAATGTCGCGTTTCGAGTCGCCAGACTACCCGCGCCGCATTAGAACGCCGACTTTAGTTATCTCCTGCGGACAGGAGCAGATTGTTTCTAACAATGCGATTGAACGATTTGTTGCAAATCTGAATAATGCGGCTCTTGTTCATATTCCGGGCTCTAAACACGAAATTCTCATGGAACGAGACCGTGTACGCGATCAATTCTGGCATGCCTTTGACGCTTTTGTCCCGGGAGAGACATATCACTAATTTTAAATATTTATGCCGCTGTGTCGCATTGACGAATTAGATCGAGCAAAAAACTTATAAATTTCCTGCGCCTTAAAATTCACAGCCACAAGCTAAAAGGAAATAAGAAGAACGATCAACTGTTAAATGCTCTCTCATCTTTCGTGATCGTTTCTATGAGTTTAAATATTTAAATGATTTTTTCCGAGAGCGCTTCGAGCGCCTGATTATGTGTCCGTCGATCGCCCGCAGCAACAATACGTCCGCCATTTGTTGCAGCCTCTCCCTGCCAAGTCGTAATTATCCCTCCCGCACCTTCAATAATTGGTATGAGTGCGACGATATCATAAGAATTAATTCCTGTTTCAATGATAAGATCAACATAACCTGCAGCCAGCGCGCAATATGCATAACAATCGCCGCCATATCTCGACATACGCACTCTTTTTTCAACATTATGAAATACAGGGCGTTGTTCAGGTTCAATCAATAATGGCGAAGTCGTCATCAAAATTGCCTGCTCAAGCGATGGACAGGCTCGCACAGAAAGCTTGCGACGCTCCTCAATTCCAGCAGGTGCACGAGTAGGCCCGCGCCAATAGGCCGCTCGACCATCCCCATAAAACCGCTCACGAATAAAAGGTTGAGACATCATTCCATAACATGCTTGGCCTCGATGCGTCAGACCGATCAATGTCCCCCATGTCGGAAATCCGCAGATAAAACTTTTAGTGCCATCGATTGGATCTAATACCCAGACATACTCAGCCTCCGCATTAGAGGAACCAAATTCTTCGCCAATAATTCCATGATTAGGAAAACTATCAGATATCAGCTGGCGCATGACTAATTCAGCTGCGCGATCTGCTTCAGTAACGGGGTCAAACACACCCCCTAATGACTTATCCTCAGCACTAATGGACGTTTTAAAAAAAGGGAGTATTGCTTCGCCTGAGACATCTGCCAGATGCTCAACAAATTTTTCAAAATCTATCGCGGTCATTTGTTTTCCATGAGCGCAACAGGCGCCCTATTCTGCAGCAGCGCGCTGAGGTGCGCCATACCCATCATAAGCAGAAATGTCACAAGATAGTCCTTTGACAAGTTCAGCAATATGCTTGGCAATTTGATTAAATCTTATACTTTTTTCAATTTTCACTTCATCCATATAGAGCGCGCGAGACACTTCGATCTGCAGCGCATGCCATCCCAAGCCAGGCTGCCCAAAGTGTTCTGTAATGAACCCGCCAGCATAGGGACGATTGCGTTGTATATGATAGCCGTGACGTTTTAGCTGATCCTCGACGCTTAAAACAATGCGTCGATCAGCACTCGCGCCGTATCGATCGCCAATGACAAAATCTATGCGGCGCTTATCTGACTTGGGATTTTGTTGGTCTTTCGCGCTTATTGAGGGCATTGAGTGGCAATCAATAAGTATCGCAAAACCAAATCTTTCGCGTGCGCGCTCCATCAAACTTCGTAAAGCGTCATGATATGGATAATAATATAACTCAATGCGGTTTAAAGCTTCCTGCAAGGTCAGTTTGGTTGAATATATTTCACGCGCATCAGAAACAACCCGTGGTATCGTACCTAATCCCGCAGCAACTCGAAGCGACCGCGTGTTGGCAAAGTCGGGTAGACTGTCGATAAAAAGTTTTGGGTCGAGTTCAAATGGCTCTCTGTTCAAATCCAAATAAGCTCTGGGAACATGAGCAAGCAATAGCGGCGCGCCAATAGCGCCAACGCTTGAGAAGAGTTCATCAACATAAGCGTCTTCAGACCGGCGCAAAGTCGCCAGATCAAGACGGCTCGTAGCTACGAAGCCGCTAGGATAGCACCGACCCGAATGCGGTGAAGAAAAGACCAAAGGCGAGGTCAGGAGAGGCGGCTCAATAATTTCTAAGGGGATGGGAAACTTCTCCCTCATACCCCCATCCTCTTGCGCTTTAACGTTCATTGATCCCCTAGCCCATCCGTCACGAGATCATCTAGTTTTCAACCGACGCCGCCGGAATAACGAAAATTTACCGCGATTTCATAAAGCGGACACCGGCCTCTCGAAAGGATCGCAAATTGAGAGTAGAACTCAGATTACCCCGTCAGCGCATAATTTTCACCTGATATTTACGAAGCTACGTCTTGATACGGGAAAACGTGAGAGGTTAAAGATGAATGACAAGCTGACGCCTAAGATCCTGCTAGCCGAGGACGACAATGATATGCGTCGATTCCTTGTCAAAGCGCTTCAACAGGCCGGCTTTGCCGTCGCCTCATTCGATAATGGCCTATCGGCTTATGACCAATTACGGGTGGAGCCTTTCGAACTGCTGTTGACGGACATTGTCATGCCAGAGATGGACGGGATTGAACTGGCTCGTCGGGCTACCGAGCTCGATCCTGACATAAAGGTTATGTTTATTACCGGTTTCGCCGCCGTGGCTCTTAACCCCAATAACCAAGCCCCTCAACAGGCGAAAGTCCTGTCAAAACCGTTTCATCTGCGTGACCTTGTTAGCGAAGTCCAACGCATGCTCGCTGCTTAGAGGACAGTCCAACAGGCCCTTTTGATCCGCGTTTCTGTTACCGGACTTGCTCCCTTAGCTCTCATGCGCTATGAGCGCGTGAAATCACTCTCAAAGATCAAATGGCCGCGGCGATCAGGCTCAAACGAGCTTTTTAACTCGTCGCAATAAGGGTTTAGAACTATGAAAAAAGAAATCCATCCAGATTATCATACGATCAAGGTCGTCATGACGGACGGAACAGAGTATTTGACGCGCTCGACTTGGGGAAAAGAGGGTGACACTATGAACCTCGATATTGACCCCAAAACACACCCAGCGTGGACGGGCGGCTCTACCCAGCTGCTTGACCGTGGCGGGCGTCTATCACGCTTTAATTCACGTTTTGGCAATCTTGGCCTAAATAACAAAAAATAAAATTAGCGGCCTTAAAAATCAATCATTCCTTAAGGATCAAGCTGACGAAGAGGCGCTTCGTCAGCTTTTTTTATTGATAGGCTGCGTATCGCTTGCCATAAATCCAAGTCTTAATCTGAGAAGGCGTCGCGAAGCCTGGCCAATTGCATCAATACCGGGCTAATTGGCGGCTCAAGCTTCTCCGAGATTTCACGCTCCGCATAAAAGAGCTGATCCATTAAAATAATCCGAGCTTGAAGACGCAGAGAATCGAGGGAAAGTTCTCTTAACCGACCTGGCAAACACTTGAAGGTTTCCGGTGAAGAGGCGAGTTCTTGTTGTTGTAATTTGACGCGATGGCGTCCGGCCGTAGATTGGTGACGCGTCATCTCTCCCTGCTGAACAGACCGCTGCAATAACAACCAAGAGGCGATTTGCATTAGTCTTGTTGTAAGTCGCATACTCTCAGCCGAATAAGCGAGTGAACTCTCGCGCGTGAGCGACTTTGCTTCCTCTCTACCCTCGCCATCAAGATAGGCGGCAGCCTCTTCAACAAGTCCCATGCCTTCATGATATAAGCTTGCAAAGGCCTCGGATGAAATCAGCTTTTCAATCAAGGAAACAGGAGCTTTATCCTTTCCCAGAAGATCGGGTATGCGCGACATAGACAAATCCACAGGCATGCGGAAAAAACGCTCCGCGAAACTGACCAAGAGCATGCTAGCCTATTGATTGATAAATCGCGCGCCTAAGTAAAATTTAACCTTAACTCAAAAAAGAAGCTGGGCGGGCGCGAGCGCTTTGAATTTTAAATTGAGCCAGAATAGGCCGTAATATTCTCAATCTAATGAGGATGGGAGCCCGCAACTTGGGTAAAAATTAAACCAAGAAACGCTCCTAGTTGCGCGTTTCTGTTTTACTGCCTGCCCGCTTCTTAACTAGGCCTAGTAAGACTTCGCCGCCTGATGTCGCGGGCTGGTTGGGTTATATTTTGGGGTCGTCAGCTGAAAAAATCCTAGGCCAAGAATAATAAGTAAAAACATCCGCAAGCATTGACCCAGGGAAACGCCTGGAAAGCGACGCATCGCTTTGTCCGCCTGGGAGGCTAAAGACGGTAGATTGATATAATCCGCCTCGCATACATCAAGAATGCTTTGCGATGCAGATGGGGTCGTATCCTGCAGAGACATTTTCAAGCCAATCGTTAAAAGCTTACACGACGCAATTTACAATCTTCAATCGCCTAAAATGATTTACGCCAGGTAAAAAACATCCAGGAAACAAGCATAGATGAACGGCTTGACGCTCAGGCGTCGAAAAGGGCATTGGTGTCTCCCTATCTCTTTTGACATAATCGAGGACGCTGAATGATACGCTCTGCGCTGATGAATGTGATGACTGGCGCAGCCTTAAAAGCTGGAAGAGGCCTTAAGCGTGATTTCGGCGAAGTTGAGAATCTGCAAGTATCTGTAAAAGGACCTGGAGATTTCGTAACCGCAGCTGATAAAAAGGCTGAAAAAACTCTTTTTGAAGAATTATCAAAGGCGCGCCCTGGCTATGGCTTTATCATGGAAGAAGGCGGCGTTGTTGAGGGAAGCGATCAAAGTCATACTTGGCACATTGATCCTCTTGACGGGACGTCAAATTTTCTTCACGGCGTACCGATATTCGCCATCTCTATTGCGCTAGAGCGAGAAGGACAGTTAATCGCCGGGGTCGTCTATAACCCTGCGATTGATGAGATGTATATTGCCGAGAAAGGGCAAGGTGCTTATTTCAACAATCGTCGTATGCGGGTCGCCGCTCGGCGCGGGCTTGCAGAATGCATGGTAGCGTGCGGTATCCCTCCCCTTGCGCGCCATAAAGATCATGACGCATTCAAAAAGGAACTCGCTGCAGCCATGAATAAAATCGGCAATATTCGTCGATTAGGCGCTGCTGCAATTGATCTCGCCATGGTCGCTTGTGGGCGCTTTGACGGTTATTGGGAGCGCGGTGTAAATTCCTGGGACATTGCTGCAGGTATTGTGCTTGTGCGAGAAGCAGGCGGCTTTGTTACCGATCTTTCTGGCGCAACCTCCATGCTTGCAAAAGGAGAAATTTGCGCAGGCAATGAAATGGTTCATCGACAATTACTCGAGGTCATGAGGAAATCTTGAGGACGGATGTAAGACACCGGAAAGAGATGGACTGGCCTCAAATACTCGATCTCTGGGTTGCTTCCTGGCTGGCCACATTTCCGCAAATTGACTTTAATGCGCGCCGATCGTGGTTAACACAGCATATTGCTGAATTGGAAAAGAATGGTGCCGTCACTTTATGCCTAACGCTTCAGCCAAATAAGGAGATCGTAGGGTTTGTTGTAATCAATCCGCACACAGGATGGCTGGATCAAATTTGTGTAGGACCGCAATATTTTGGCCATGGATACGGCGAAGCTTTACTCGACATCGCTAAGAACAATGCGCCTAAGCTCATCTTGCTCGATGTGAACGCAGATAATTATCGGGCCATCCGATTTTATGAACGCAACGGTTTTATCCAGGTTGGACAAGGCGCCAACACACTCTCAGGACGCCCAACAATCATGTTGGAATGGCGGCAAAGTTAATGGCTTAAGGCTCTCCGCCAAGATGGGCAATCCGCATCATATTCGTTGCGCCAGGCGACCCAAAGGGCATGCCAGCAACAATAATTATCCGATCGCCATCCTGACCAAATCCTTCGCTCCGGGAATACTCACAGGCCCTCAAAACCATATCTTCAATATCGACGGCATCGCGAGTTTCAAGCGCATGAACGCCCCATACAAGCGCGAGGCGACGAGCCGTGTCTCGCTTTGGCGTGAGAGCTAAAATAGGCGACTGCGGCCTTTCACGGGCGATCCGTAAAGCTGTTGAGCCTGAAGAAGTCCACGCGCAAATCGCTTTTGAATGCAATGTCTGCGCAACATCTCGCGCAGCAACCGCTATTGCATCCGCTGAAGTCGGATTTGGAAGTTCGCCACGCTGAGCGTTAATAATAGATCGATATATTGTATCTGTCTCAACCTCTTCAGCAATACGACTCATCGTCGCGACAGCATCCTGAGGATATTGTCCAGCCGCGCTTTCAGCAGATAGCATCACTGCATCCGCGCCTTCAAATACAGCTGTTGCGACATCGGAAACTTCTGCTCTTGTCGGCAAAGGCGACAGGATCATGGACTCCAACATCTGCGTGGCAATAACAACGGGTTTGCCCAGTCGTCGCGCAGAACGATTAATCCGCTTTTGTAAGCCTGGCACGCGTTCAAGAGGAACTTCAACGCCAAGATCTCCACGCGCAACCATTAGCGCATCGGAAACCTCGATTACCTCTTCAAGACGCGCGATTGCTTGCGGCTTTTCTATTTTCGCCATGACCAGTGCCCGGCCCTGAGTAATCTGCTTAACCTCCAAGACATCTTCTGGGCGTTGAACAAAGGAAATAGCAACCCAGTCGACTCCTTCATCAAGCGCTGCAATTAAATCAGTGCGATCTTTCGGCGTCATCGAGCTAATGGGTATTTCTGTGTCAGGCAGACTAACGCCTTTTCTATTTGATAGGCGTCCAGCGATATCTACAACAGCATGCGCGCGGTCAGATGCCGTTTCAACAACATGCAATCGCACGCGTCCATCATCAATAAGAATACTATCGCCAACCTTTAACGCGGCAAGAATTTCTGGATGTGGCAGTCTTACGCGTGAAGCGTTACCGGGCTCTGGATTGGAGTCAAAAACAAAGACGTCCCCCTTCCTGAGATGAACAGATCCTTCATCAAAGGCGCCTATACGCAGTTTCGGGCCTTGAAGATCAGCCAAAATGCCAATTGCACGGGACATTTCCGATTCAATTTCACGGATAATACGCACATAAGATGCAAGAGCCGTGTGATCAGTGTGACTCATATTGATACGAAAAACATCTGCGCCAGCGCGCACAAGACCTGTGATAATAGCCTTATCAACCGTCGCTGGCCCTAACGTCGCGATAATTTTGACGCGTCGCAACCTTCTCATGACCTTACCAAATTCCTTTCCCTCGTCCCATAATAAACGCCCCATGCTTAATTAGGGCGTTGGCGCTGGCGGAGTCGATGCCATTGGGTCTGTAAGCTGTACTGTCCAGCTCTTAGCATCCTTGCCTGTATCAATTTCAAAAAAACCTGTCCGATCAAACCCACGGGCGAAACAATCATCGCGACCATCTATGCGGAATTCACGATCTCTTGTGCACATGAACGCGCGGCCCTTCCACTCGCCGCCCCGCTCATCCATGGCGTAAACATAATAATATTGAGCCGCAAGCGGCCCCCGCAACAAGGTTTCGCAAGCCGAGGGTCTCAAATTCCACCATCCCTCAGAAAGCCAATTCCGGCCATCTGTATAGGCCAGCGCTATGCTCACGCGCGTTGTCGTATTATTGCACAAACGAAAATCTGCAAATGCGGGAGAGACATATGCGACCCCGCAGACAAAAATTGCTAGTGCAATGGCGCCTCGAAACATCTCTCACACGAAAACATGTTGGATTGGACTGCCAACAACATCCAACCTAATAACATTGGGCACCAGACGACACTCGAGGAGGATGCCTCGATGGCCGCAAGACGGCGGTTTCGACCTTAACAGCCAGGTCAAATCAACCCATGGAAAACGCGTTGCAAGGCAAACCATGCGAGGGGGATTTTGTCTAGCCTTTACGGCCGGTTTCCTGTCTAGCCCTTCGCAACGAGGGACCTCGATTAGCTCTGATTGCGCATCAGTCGAGCTGCCTGAACAGAAAAATAGCTGAAGATGCCAGTAGCGCCCGCTCGCTTGAAGCTAAGGAGGCTTTCCATCATAGCACGCTCGCCCTCTAGCCAACCATTGCGTGCTGCAGCCGTGATCATCGCATATTCGCCCGAGACTTGATAAACAAAAGTCGGTGCCTGGAATGTTTCAGCGATCCTTTGCAACACATCTAGATAAGGCATGCCAGGCTTGACCATGACCATATCCGCGCCCTGCTCCAAATCTAAAGCAACTTCTCGCAAAGCCTCTTTGACATTCGCTGGATCCATTTGATAGGTGCGCTTATCCCCTTGCAAGGTTCGGCTCGTGCCGATCGCTTCACGAAATGGGCCGTAAAAGGCGGAGGCGTATTTAGCCGCATAACTCATAATCTGAACATTCTGAAAGCCCTCTGCATCCAATGCAGAGCGAATAATCCCGATCCGGCCATCCATCATGTCCGAGGGTGCGATAATATCGCAACCCGCTTGAGCTTGATTGATGGCCTGGCGAGCGAGTAGCGCAACAGTGGCGTCATTGATGATTTCTTCTCCCACAAGCAATCCATCATGCCCATGGCTCGTGTAAGGGTCGAGTGCGACATCTGTGATCACGCCAATGTTTGGCGCGACTGATTTAATCACCCGGGTTGCGCGGCAGACCAGATTATCTGGATGAGTTGCATTACTTGCTGTTAAATCGCGCAGCTGAGAGTCAATATTTGGAAAAAGCGCAACAGCTGGAATGTCCAAAGAAGCTGCTTCACACACAGCCTCGCATGCCAAATCGATTGAATAGCGATAAACGCCTGGCATAGATGAAATTTCCTCGCGCCGATTTTGGCCTTCGATAATAAAAATCGGCCAGATCAAATCTGAAACGTCTAATCGCGTCTCCGAAACCAAGCGACGCGCCCAGTCAGTTTTACGATTTCTTCTAGGTCTGTGTTTTAGATCCAATGGAGGCACCGCAGAGGTAGTCATAGTTCTTCTATCGCCTCCAAATAGACCGCAAGAAACTTCTTGACGTTTTCATAGGCCCGAGATCAGCGCCAATCAATGATTTCGACTTCCGGACTAGATGCGATTATATGAATTTGCGCTGCGCAAAAATGCGGTTAGCTTCATGTCGATCTATTGGACACATCAGGGGATAGGCTTGGTAAAAGTAAAAAGCGGCCTCATTTTGCTGGTCGCGCTTCACTGCTTTTCAGCTTTGGCGCAGCCTACTCCCCCGCAAGACGTAAAGCAAAAGTCAGTTCCTGCGGAGCATTTAGCGGTTCAGCCGCTTAAAGCTGTCCCCAAAAATCCCTCTCCTGCGCCAGAAGCAAAATCAATCGCTCCACCGTCAGGGAAAAAAACAGAAACATCAAAACCAGCGCAGCCCCCCGCAGCGCTAGCGCCGCTCGCCATCGCTCCGATGCCCGCCACGCCGCTTCCTCCCTTGCCGCCCATCGACACAACTAAGCCACCCCCCATGCTGCCCCGTGCATCAAGAGAGCAAATGCATGTTTGCGCTGATCAATGGCGTGAATTGAAAATGTCATCGACACAGGATCTACCAATGTGGCGTCACTTTGCAGCGCGTTGCTTAAAGCAGGAACCAAAAGCACAAACTGATAAATAAAACGCCCGAGAAACTGTCGCCAGTTATCTCGAGCGTATTAGGCTTAAAATAGAGCGCAATCCAAAGATTGCGCCTTATAAAGAGGTCTTAAGCCGTAGCTGCAGCTTTGGCCTTACGGCCGCCGCGTTTCTTCGCTGGACGACGCTTCTTAGCCGGCGACTTCTTAGTAGACGTCTTTTTAACTGCACGACGCTTTTTGGTCGCCGTCTTACGGACAGCCTTGCGAGCTGTCTTTTTAGCGCCGGCTTTACGAGTGGCCTTGCGGGCTGTCTTCTTTGCACCAGCTTTTTTCGCGCTAGCCTTGCGAGTTGTCTTTCTCACAGCCTTGCGCGCACCTTTTTTAGCCGCCTTCTTGGCAGGCTTACGCTTTTTTGTAGTAGCTTTCGCCATTCTAAAGTCCCCTTGGTCCGTTTCGTCGGAAATTTGGTCAACCGACTATACGCGTCGATAACGTAACGAGGTTAACCAGAGGTTCAAGCCCTAAGAGACATAAAAACGACAATCAGAGCCACAATGGCCGCTTTCACGCGTGTTGGTTGCGTAATTTTCACTCGCAATAATTTGCAAGAAATTTCTTAGATTGCACACTCGATTGCATCTCGGCGAGAGGAAAATAAACGCAGCATATTCTTCTCAGCACAGACAACGCATTCCTTTTCTTGTTTCGAGTTACGCCGACGCAACAAGCGTGTATTCTCCTGCCGTACTATTTCTCAATTATCTGTTTTTTATAGAATTACTGCCGAGGAGCAGAATCATTCTTGTGATTTTCATCGCACTAGCGCTAAAGCGATTTCGGATCAATGATGCGTGAAAATGGGCGTATAAATTTTTGCTTAAGTGCCTTGCAGTGGTGACTGATGCGCGAGGTGTTTGAGGCGTCAATGCCTTCTGTAACAATGCTCAAAATTTTGCTGTTAACGCTATGAAAAAAAAATTGTGTTTGAAGCGGAAAAAAACAAAAAAAACGCATTTCAACTAGACGCAAAATGCAAAATCGCGCATCTGCGAAAAAAAACCGATTCGTAGTGAGCTAATTTTTAGACGAATTAGACATCGAGTTTGCGTTTTAAAAGGTCATTTACAGTCTGTGGATTGGCCTTGCCGCCTGTCTGCTTCATGACCTGTCCCACGAACCAGCCAAGCATCGTCGGCTTAGCCCTCGCCTGCTCAACCTTGTCAGGATTCGCCGCGATGACAGCGTCGACTGCAGCTTCAATCGCGCCAGTGTCAGTGACCTGCTTCATCCCTCTCGCTTCAACAATCTGGGCTGGGTCGCCGCCTTCACTCCAGACAATCTCAAAGAGATCCTTCGCAATTTTTCCTGAGATTATATTGCTGGAAATAAGATCTACGATTGCACCTAACGCCGCAGCTGAAACTGGCGACTGAGCGACATCAAAGCCTTCCTTATTCAATCGTCCAAACAATTCATTAATCACCCAGTTTGCAGCAAGCTTCGCATCGCGTCCTTTAGCAGTCTGCTCAAAAAAATCTGCGCTCGCTCGTTCCATAACCAGCACGCCAGCATCGTAAGGAGGTAACGCATATTGCTCTATGAACCGTGCGCGTTTGGCGTCTGGAAGCTCTGGTAATTGCCCTTTCAAGCCATCAACATAGGCTTGATCAAATTCTAACGGCAACAAATCCGGGTCGGGGAAATAGCGATAATCATGCGCTTCCTCTTTTGAGCGCATGGAACGCGTCTCGCCTTTACCTGGATCAAAGAGACGCGTCTCTTGGGCAATTTCTCCCCCGTCTTCTAGGATACCAATTTGACGTCGCGCCTCTACTTCGATCGCCTGCCCAATAAAGCGGATTGAATTAACATTTTTGATTTCACACCGGGTGCCCAATTTTTCACCCGGCCGTCTGACCGATACATTAACGTCAGCCCGCAATGATCCCTGCTCCATGTTCCCGTCACAGGATCCAATGTAGCGAAGGATAGTACGGAGTTTTGAAACATAGGCTCTTGCCTCTTCAGCTGAGTGCATATCTGGTTTGGAGACGATCTCCATCAAGGCGACGCCGCTACGATTTAAATCAACATGGCTCTCAGTGGGAGAAAGATCGTGCAAAGACTTTCCGGCATCTTGCTCCAAATGAAGCCGCTCGATTCCAACTGAAATTCTTTCAGTAGGTGAGACATCAACGATCACGACACCCTCGCCGACGATCGGATACTTATATTGCGAGATCTGATAGCCTTGAGGCAAATCCGGATAAAAATAGTTCTTACGGTCAAAGATTGAGCGCAAATTAATTTGCGCCTCTAGCCCAAGCCCGGTACGCACTGCCTGACGGACGCACTCTTCATTTATAACCGGCAGCATCCCTGGCATTGCAGCGTCAACGAGCGATACATGATCATTTGGAGCTCCGCCATATTCGGCTGATGCGCCAGAAAAAAGCTTAGCCTTACTCGTCACCTGTGCATGGATTTCCATGCCAATGACGATTTCCCAGTCGCCTGTCGCGCCTTTAAGGTATTTTGCAGAAGCCTGTTGAGACACAGATAAATCCTCGAAACAAAAGTCATACTTTGCAAGTGAAACGCCCCGCAGCGTCCCTGGAAAAATTACTTTAACTTATGATTACTTATCATCGCTATTGGTAGAATGACCGCCCTTTGGTGCCTTCTCTCCCATCAGGCGTTCTTCATATTGTATCGACCACTCAATGATCATAGTCCATAATTTCATGGCAACCTCGACAGAAAGGCCCTCTCTTCTCGAGGCGCCCAGCACGCGCGCGATAACTTCATCTACCCGCTCAGGTGCCCGCGCAGGAATGCCTAATCCTGGTTTTACCCGCGCTGCACGCTCAATTTGTCTTTGTCGTTTTGCGAGTAAGGCCACAAGCTCATCATCTAATTCGTCGATTAATCGCCGGACGTCTGACATCTCATCTTGAAGAGCTTGTAAAGTCGGTTCAGCGCCATCTTGAGTTGCGGGAGGTGTGCTCATATTCTGTCCTCAAGCCCACCATGGTTTGGGATATTCAATTTTCGGCGCAGCATGTTCAATTGCACTTGCAAGCGCAAAGAGTGTTTCTTCGTCAAAGGGGCGACCAATCAGTTGCAATCCTAATGGCAAGCCATTTGCCGCACAGCCGCCTGGCACGGCAATGCCCGGCAACCCAGCCATATTCACAGTAACAGTGAAAACGTCATTGAGATACATTTCAACAGGATCATTAGACCCCTGCTCGCCTTGAGCGAATGCTGTTGATGGCGTCGCTGGCGTCAACACAGCATCAACTCCTACTGCAAACGCCAAATCGAAATCTTGTTTAATCAGACTTCTGACTTTTTGAGCCCGCACGTAATATGCATCATAATAGCCGGCTGATAATACATAAGTGCCAATCATAATACGTCGACGAACCTCTGAACCAAAGCCCTTTGCTCGTGTTTTTTCATACATATCGGCAATGTCGCGACCAGCCTGCCTTAGTCCATAGCGAACCCCATCATAACGAGCGAGGTTAGAGGAGGCTTCAGCTGGCGCAATAATGTAATAGGTGGGTAATGCGTATTTCGTATGCGGCAATGAGATCTCAACAATTTCTGCGCCGGCATCCTTAAGCCAAGCCACGCCTTGATCCCAAAATTGCAGGATCTCAGGCGACATCCCCTCAATCCGATATTCTTTTGGGACGCCGATGCGGCGACCTTTAACAGATGAACCAATCGCTTTTTCGTAATCTGGCACAGGAGCGTCAACGCTCGTTGTATCTTTCGCGTCGTGACCTGCCATAGATCGCAGCATTATCGCTGCATCTTGCACCGTGCGCGTAATCGGACCAGCCTGATCAAGAGAAGAAGCAAAAGCGACGATCCCCCACCGAGAACATCTGCCATAGGTCGGCTTTATTCCCACTGTGCCAGTAAAGGCTGCGGGTTGGCGGATGGAGCCGCCAGTATCGGTGGCTGTCGCGCCAAGGCAAAGATGCGCCGCCACTGCTGCAGACGACCCACCAGAGGATCCGCCAGGAACAATTTTTGCCGATGGATCGCTGTGACGCCGCCAAGGTGAAATGACGGGACCAAAGGCGCTCGTCTCATTGGAAGAACCCATTGCGAATTCATCAAGATTTAATTTGCCGAGAGAAATCGCTCCATCTCGCATTAAATTTGAAGAGACTGTTGATTCATAAGTTGGCGTGAATTGATCCAAAATACGGCTTGCGGCCGTCGTGCGAACGCCCTTTGTGCAATATAGATCTTTCACGCCAATTGGCAGACCTTCAAGAGGCCCTGCACTTCCCTGCGTAATGCGGAAGTCGCTTTGTCTTGCTTGCTCTAATGCTAATTCTGGCGTCTCGGTTATATAACAATTAAGCAGACGCGCCTTCTCCATAGCGCTGAGGTGCGCTTTCGTTAGTTCAGTTGCTGAAATTTTTTTTGATCGTAACGCATCGCGTGCTTGAGCAAGGGTGAGGTGTGTTAGTTCGGACATTTGGCTCTTTTAGATAGAGGAAACTACTTCTTTAAGCGGTCAATTATTCGATAACTTTTGGCACGACAAAGTAATGATCCTCACGAGCAGGAGCGTTCACTAATATATCATCGACAATACCGCCATCTGTAACAACATCCGGTCGCTTCTTCATCTGCATTGGTAAAACGGATGTGATCGGCTCAATACCCTCTACATTGACAGAGCTTAACGTCTCGACAAAAGACAAAATCGCATTGATCTCTCCATTCAATCGAGAGACTTCATTTTCATCGACTGCAATACGCGAGAGATGAGCGATACGACGCACCACTGATGGATCGACAGACATATTCAACTCCGTCAAATTAGGTAAAATGCGCTATAGCGCCTAGGCTTTCATGGCGCAATGCATGTTGCAAGAGAAAGATAGCTTTCGCCAATACTATCTAAGCGGGCCGGGTCATGATAGCGCAGGCGCATGAGCGAGCTTGTAACATCTCTGGATCACTTATCACGCCTTTTGCCAGAAAAAGGGCGGGTCATGGGGCTAGACCTTGGAACTAAAACCATCGGCCTCGCCCTATCGGATGTTGAAAGACGCTTGGCGAGCCCGCTAGAAACGATAAAACGCGTTAAATTTTCCCAAGACGCGAATTTACTGCTTAAAATGGCGCAAGAACAAGAAGTGCTAGCGCTCATTTTTGGCCTCCCTTTAAATATGGATGGCTCATCAGGCCCGCGCGCCCAGGCGACACAGGCCTTCCTGAGAAACCTGCGTTTACTGACATCCTTACCTTTTGCTCTTTGGGATGAACGTCTTTCTACCGCCGCCGTAACTCGAGATTTAATTGATCAAGATATCTCTCGAGCCAAGCGCGCTCAACTCGTCGATAAATTAGCTGCGGCCTATATTCTCCAAGGTGCCCTTGACCGGCTGAATGGGATAAAATCTGGATTAGATCTGATTTGAATGTATACTCAAGCAGTGATAGGCGCTATTGCCCATTCGCGTCCTAGCAGCGCGCCAGGAAACAAGCACGCTTCTCATCAACGTCTTCTGCCTTTTTTGCGTCTCTTGTAAAAAATTACCCAATAAAGCGTCTGTCTTTCGACTCTCGTCTGTCCTGGCGACACACGCAGCATCTTCGACCTTTTAAAAGAGCGCTTTTCCCATCGCCGCGGCCTCCTTACGCGTTGTTAAAGCCTACTCAGATCATTCAAATGAACGAAAACTTTGTTTATTTTTGCCCGATTTTACTCTCAGTCCCCAATCGCAATCGGTGAATATTTTCTCGATGCTTATAAAATAAAATCAGCGTCATAGCGGCGACAACACAAGCCGCCTTAAAATCCTGAATGATAAAAAAAGTAAGAGTAGAAACAAAACTTGCACCCAGTGCGGCCAAAGAAGAATACCGCCAAATCGCCGCCATGCTTAGCCAAATGAAACAAAATAGGAGACCTACTTGCCAGTTAATTGCAAAAAGACATCCTAGAAATGTTGCAACGCCCTTACCTCCTTTGAACCTCAACCAAATGGGTGCCACATGGCCAACAAAAGCAAAAAAACCCGCGTAAATCGCCCAAGTTGGCGAGAGAAAGCCCCCCAATATCACAGCCACAGTCCCCTTCAGAGCGTCCAGCAAGAGCGTCGCGGTGGCAAGATCCTTTCTGCCCGTGCGTAATACATTTGTCGCGCCAATATTACCTGAACCGATGGAACGCAAATCCGCTGTTCCCGCGCGCCAGGTCAATAAAAGTCCAAAAGGAATAGAGCCCAAAAGATAGCCCAGAGCCAATGCAAGCGCATCAGTAAAGTGCATGAACATGAGGGCAACACGAGATTGAGGGAAACGAGCTGATTCAATATGAAAGCTGAACAGCTTCTAAAGGAGCGATCGCGACCTCGCAACTCCACTTAATAGTTATTTACTCTTCCTATATTATCCCTATTAGAAACAAAGAAATTATAATTAATTAACAAATCAACGCCAAATCGACATAAAACAGAGATAGCCACAAACCCGCTTTGCTCCTCGCCCGGATGAAGGTGCAGCTAGACTGGGATTCAATATGTCCAGACCAGAACGCAAATCACGCCCTCGCGCCTTTCGACTTAATGGCGATGAAACCATTTCCTCTCAACAAGCAAAAGAAAATGCGCAATCCGATTTTCTTAAAGCGAAAATTATCGAAACCGAAGAGGATGTCTATGCGCGGGAGGCGATAGAACACGCACGCTTGTCAGGAAATGAAATTGATGTCCCCCCTCAATCATTCTCACACTTTACGCTCAACAAACTCTTCCTCTCCTGGGGGGGGCTATTTATCTCTGCATTTATTGGTTTGACGTCACTTATCATAAGCGCATGGGCCTGGAGTCTTATTGAAGAACTATTTTTACGATCGCATCTATTGGGTGTAATTGGCCTAACTCTCCTTGGCATAATCACGCTGTGCGTCTGCGTATTCCTTGGACGCGAAGTGAGAAGTTTGCTGAAACAAAATAAAATTACCACATTACACAATGCATTTACTCAAGCATATCAGAGCGATGATGTTAAACAGGCCCGAGCCTGTATAAATGACCTGTGTAAAATCTACGTCAATCAGCCTGAAACAGCTCGTGCGCGCGCGCTAATGTCAGATTATTGTCAGCAGATCATTAATGGCCGTGATTTAATTGATTTAGCCGAGCGCAATATTGTAGCGCTATTGGATACTCAAGCTCAGCAAGAAATTGCAACAGCGGCCAAGCGCGTTTCTGTGGTTACAGCCATTAGTCCTCGGGCCATTTTTGACGTCTTATTTGTTACGGGACAAGCTGTCATGCTTATGCGCCGAATTGCTGAAATCTACGGCGGCAGACCGGGTCTATTGGGGTTTTTCAAATTAGCCCGATCAGTTGGCGCTCATCTTGCGGTAACGGGTGCGGTGGCCGTTGGCGATACGCTGATGCAACAAATCGTCGGTCATGGACTAGCCTCACGAGTCTCTGCAAAATTGGGGGAAGGATTTGTCAATGGTCTTCTCACCGCTCGCGTTGGCCTTTCTGCTATGTTGGTCTGCCGCCCCATGAATTTTACAACCCAAAAACAGCCAAGCGTCGGAGATGTCGCTCCTTTTTTATTCCGTAATAAAGATAAAAGCTGAAAAGAAAAAAATGCTGAAAGTTTCAACCTGGAATATTAATTCTGTTCGCTTAAGAATGCCGCTTATTGCTGAATTTCTTAACAGCCGATCGCCCGATGTTTTGTGTTTGCAGGAAACAAAATGCCGAGATGCAGAATTTCCTCACAAAGATTTTCATGCGCTAGGATATCAGCACATCGCCATCAATGGTCAAAAGGGGTATCATGGCGTAGCAGTCATTTCAAAAAAACCAATAGAATTACTGGATAAACGCGACTTTTGCGAAAAGGGCGACGCCCGACATATTTCGGTTCAATTAACCGGTAAAAATACAGCAATCACGATACATAATTTTTATGTTCCAGCAGGCGGTGACGAACCAGATGTAACCATAAATCCTAAATTTGCCCATAAACTAGATTTTTTAGATGAAATGATTCATTGGGTAAAAAAAAATAAAATTACCAAGGTTCCGTCAATCCTTGTTGGCGATTTAAATATTGCTCCGCTAGAAAATGATGTATGGAGCCATAAAGCATTACTAAAAGTCGTTAGCCATACGCCGATCGAAGTAGACAAACTGAACGCTTTTTTCAAAGCCGGAGAGTGGATCGACGCTTTGCGTCATTTTGTTCCAAAAACCGAAAAATTATACACATGGTGGAGTTATCGCGCTTCAGACTGGGCAGCGTCCGATCGCGGGCGTCGGCTAGACCACATATTGGTTAACGACTATTTCGGCGATCGTCTTAAAAAAATTGAGATATTGAAAGAAGCCAGAGGATGGGAACGCCCATCCGATCACGTACCCGTCACGATCGAACTTACAGTTTAAAATAAAAGGCCGCACTCAATGATTGCACGCGATTTATTGAATAGCGACGCTCCTTTTGTTAACGCCAATGCTGACATTAATTATGTTGCGCGTCTCTTAGCACAAAGCGCTTGTGGCGCAATTTCTGTTGTCGACGATAGTCTTGCGCCAATTGGCATCATTACACGGAAAAATATTGAAGCTATTTGCGAAAAAACTAATCCAGAGCTTGGAGCGATCCCAGAGTTTCTTCTTAAAGGACGAAAACAATTTTTTACAAAAAAGAGTGATTTGACACTCTCTGATGTCATGACGAGTAAACCTGTTTTTGTGTCGGAAGACGCGGCGCTTATCGATATTGCGCGATTAATGGAACAACACAATCTCAAGAGAATTCCTGTCGTAGATAGAGATCATTTTATTGGACTAGTCTTGAGAAAAAATGTGATGCTTGCCTTATCTGATCCAAACAGACAGGACGCAGTTTCAATAGATAACGAAAATTCTATCCTAGAGACGTCCGAGCATCCTCACCTTTATCCCGAGAAATTTTCAGCTGAAAATTTTAGGGCTCTAGTCGCGGGCCATGAGCATAAAATGGCGCAAGAGCGCGCAGAGCAGTCTCAAGCCGCGTAAGAAAATCGCGCAGAGCGTATTCGCGAATTGCAAAAAAAGGCTCACAGATTCTCAATGGCGTCAGATACTCATTAACGCTCGCAACGCCGCGAATGCTGGACTTACGGAATTCATGCTTATCCGGTTTCCCTCCCAACTGTGTCGAGATGGCGGTCGCGCGATCAACGCCCCTGATCCAAATTGGCCAGAAACAATGCGTGGAGAATCTGCAGACGTGTTTCAACGTTGGCGCAATGAATTACACCCTCAAGGGTTCAAAATCGCTGCACAAATCATCAATTTCCCAGATGGGATGGCGGGTGATGCAGCACTATTTCTTATTTGGGGTGGCACGCTGAATTAAGGAAATAGTGTGCGATCTTTACTGCTTGCCGCTTAACGTCTTTTTGCTCCGGTCGCCGCGCGCAAGGCTGCAAGTGAGGGAAACCGCTGACTGCCCGTTGGTTTTCTAACCTCGACGGAACCATCTGAAAACATAATATAAGTTGAGTCGCCAGCGCTGTAACGGTCGACTTCTTCTAGCTCGCCCTGAATGCTAGCCGTCTGCGGCTGCGCTATCGTCTCAGGCGCTGGGGCCAGTTTTGTTGACGGCGGAGGGCTATTCTGACGATCTGGACTTAACGGTTTAGGGGCTGTCCTGGCGCTACTGGCTTCGACCTTTAGCCCTCCTGAAGAGTCCAATGGCTTAATTGCATCTTCAGATGCGATTGGCTTATCAACTAATGCCTCCGGAAGAGTTTTGTGGCTAGCCAGCACGGACAAAATCCGGCCGAGCGCAATTGTTATGACTCCCCCAGATAAGGCGACGCTGCCTGCAATGAATTGGCTCCATCCTCTTTCAAGCTGAATAAGATCCCAGCCTGCCCAAAGACCATAGATCCCGCCCAAGGCGAGCAATAATCCAAAAAAAATCACGCCCCAACCAGAAAAATTACGTCTCATCACTGTCTCTCTTCAGCGCCCTCACCCCCCTCTAGCACAAGCATCAGACTTTTGGGGACAGCTGTTTTTGCAGGGAGACACTTATAGCCCGCGCGCCAAAACTCAGCATATTTTCAAGTCTTCTTGATGATTAAGCCTAAATGAAGGGGAACAATATTTTAGACCTCTAAAAAGATGAGATTGTAAATCGTCTTACTTATTGCCGTGAACGGTTCTGGGGGCTAGTTATCCGCAAGGATTAATCTCAAATCCTTGCGCCAGGAGTTTTTAATGTCCTTTTCACTCGAAGATCTACCCTACGCTTATGATGCGCTTCAGCCATATCTCTCGCGCGAAAGTTTTGAATATCACCATGACAAACATCATGCGACCTATGTCACAAACGCCAACAACCTCATCAAAGGCACAGAATATGAAGGTAAGCCTATCGAGGAGGTGATTGTTTCGGCCTATAATCGAAACACTCCCATCTTCAACAATGTGGCGCAGCATTATAATCACCATCACTATTGGAAGTGGATGAAGCCCAACGGCGGCGGCGCTATTCCGGGTAAAGTTGAGAAATTGATTGTCAACTCATTTGGCTCAGTTGAGAAGTTCAAGGAAGACTTCCAAAAAGAGGGCCTGGCACAATTTGGTTCTGGCTGGATTTGGCTTGAGGCGAAAGATGGAAAATTAGCCTTGCGGAAAACCGCCAATGCAGAGAATCCCCTCATACATGGAGCCACGCCCTTGCTCGTTGCTGACGTATGGGAACATTCCTATTACATCGACTATCGCAATCGTCGTGCGGATTACTTAAAAACCTTCCTCGAACATCTGGTCAATTGGGAACATGTTGAGGAAATGCTGAACACCGCCGCTTAATCATAACAAGATGAAGAGCGGCGAAGCCTATTGCGCCGCTCTTTTTGTACTAGATTATTGTGCAACCGGTTTAGGCTGATTTTTCAACTTCGCTTTTAAGTCTCTTCAGACCATCTTCTAAGTCAGAACCTGTCCGGTTTTCCAATCCCTTGAGCAGATTCGCGGCTTTGCCAACAAAGTCCAACCGACGATTCACCTCCCAAATAATCTCAGTATGAGCTCCAGATTCTGTAAGATTAAAACTAATATCATCAATTACTTCTAGCGGCTTTTTAATGTGTCGCTTTATGATAACGCGCTCATTTTGACTGCTTTCAATGATTTTCATTTTACCCGCGCCAAGGCGCGCATCATCAGCCCATTGGTAGATCGCTCCCGCGCCCAGAGGGGAACCATCAAAAGTAGTTGAGGCATGTACTGAGGGTGTCGCCAAAGGCGACCAGTCCCCCCATTTATGAAAATCATTAATGAAGGGATAGACGATTTCTGGCCCGCGTTCGATAATCACCGAACGGGCTACATGGAACCTGTCCGATTTGAGGGAAATGAAAATCATGATCCCACTGAGAGCGGCAAGCATAAACAGCAAAATAAGTGTCATGTTCCTCACCGCCTAAAGCTCAGCGCCGCTAGCCAATAGCGGCATATTATAGAAGTAGTGCGCGCCCAGCTCGCCGCAAGTCAGGCAACATCAGATAGACTGGCGCAAAAAGATTGGATCTTGTGACAGGCCTGCTCCAAGACCAGCGCTGATGCGGCATAAGAAACCCTGAAGTTAGGACCTGTCCCAAACGCAGATCCTTGAACAACGGCAACACCTTCTGCTTCAAGCAATGCCGTTACAAAATCTGTATCATTTTCAATAATTTTACCCTGAGGGGTTTTACGTCCCATCGCCTCTGCGCAAGATGGGAAAACATAAAAGGCCCCCTCTGGCATGGGACATTTAAGGAATTTGGCCTGATTGAGCATTGAAACAACTAGATCTCGTCTTTCCTGGAACGCTTTACGAAAAGTCGCTAAATGTTCTTGGGGCCCATTAAGCGCCTCAACCGCAGCCCATTGGGCAATTGAACATGCGCCCGAAGTCTGCTGTCCTTGAAGAAGATCCATGGCTTTAATCAGTGCGCTTGGCCCTGCTGCATAGCCAATACGCCACCCAGTCATGGCATAGGCCTTTGAAACGCCATTCATCGTCAAAGTGCGATCAATTAATCCCGGCTCTACCTGAGCCGGCGTTACAAACTTAAAATCTCCATAGACGAGATGCTCATAGATATCATCCGTCAACACATGAACTTGCGGATTTCGGAGCAAGACATCCGTTACCTTCTTCATCTCCTCAAGGCTATATGCTGCGCCAGAGGGATTGGACGGAGAGTTCAAAACGAGCCATTTTGTCTTTGGCGTAATAACGCCCTCTAAGGCTTCAGGCTGAAGCTTAAATCCATCTTCCATTTTTGTTTGAACAATTACAGTGGTTCCACCACATATGGCGACCATTTCCGGATAGCTGACCCAAAAAGGAGCCGTAACAATTACCTCATCACCAGGATTAAGTGTGGCAAGAAATGCATTGAAAAGAATATGCTTTCCGCCAGTAGCTACGATCGTATCTGAAGATTTGTAGGCTAATCCATTCTCTCGCTGGAATTTTTGTGCAACGGCTTCACGCAATTCCGGAATGCCCAATACAGGGGTGTAGCGCGTCTCACCTCGATCGATGGCCCGTTTGCCGGCCTCACGAATATGTTCAGGCGTATCAAAATCTGGCTCTCCAACGGAAAGACTAACAACTTCCCGCCCCTGCGCTTTCAAATCTCGCGCCTTTTGAGTAACGGCAATGGTTGCTGAGGGCTTAACGCGTGTAAGAGCCTGGGCAAGGAACGACATATCGACAGCCTTCACTTTGATTTGGGCCAGTGGAAAAATTAAAACAGACGCCCCGCAAGCCACACGCATAATCCGAGAAAAGCGGGAACCAGCATTTTGCGTCGCACTTGTTACTATTTAAGATTAATGTTGTGGGGGCCTTCAATCAACCTAAAAACTTGGTTTTGAAAAAGTTCAGAAAATTACCGCACCGCAAGAAATTCTGGCCAATAGCCGATCTAGTTGCGACGATGTTGGGAGAAACAGACGTAAAGCTAGAGGCTTTGGCGGCCCATGCATCCGGGACGCAAGCCACCATCAAATTTATTAAAAAATCTTTAAAAAAAATTTGATCCGGCATGCAACCTTTTTGCTTGAGCTGCGTTTCTCCGATGTAGCAGAGCGTTTTGCCCCAAAAAAGTGCGGCAAGGCTAGCGGCGGCCCAAGTTAAAATGGGTTTATTCATGAAGGATCAAAAAATGTCGCTCGTTGATAAGTTCGAAGATCAGCCAGAACCCGTATTTGTCCATAGTTTTGACCGTGACTCTGCGCGTCGCCAGTTCCGTGTGTCGATCTTCCTCATTGCTGCTATGGCTATCTCGGCTTTCATCCTCGGCTTCGCGATGCCAGTTGAAAAGACTGCAAAGCCTACCGAAGTTGTTGACAGCGGATCGTTCAGTGGTCGTCTGGTAACCTTCGATCGCTAACCCTTCTCATTTTGCAGAAGAATTAAAAAAAATGCGCGCCTTTTTGGCGCGCTTTTTTGTGCCTATCGCTTGAAAATTTGTTAGAATTTATCAGTTCTAGCCTTAGGTTAGCTGGCCGAGATTTTAAAAAAACTTAAGAGCCCGCCACTTTCAAGCGTCCCAAAGCCTCTACATCCCATCATGATGGTGCATCTTATGTCCCTCACGACCCTGATGAGCGTCTGGCTTTGGTCCAGAATTATCCTTCCCATGCGCTTTTTCCCAACGCTCCATCGCCTCAGCGTCATGGGCATGTTGCGCATCTGGTGCATCAATCGCAGCGTCTAGCGTCACCTCGCCCGCCTTTTCAAAGACAAGCGTCATCTCTAATCCCCACCCTACTTCAAGATGTTTCTTGATATCCAACAGACCAACATAGCCGGCTCCTGGAGCCAGAGTGATTTTCTGTTTTGGCGGGATGGTTAAAGGCGCTTCGGCTTTTCCATCAGCAAAGATAGTGGCCTTACCAAATTTTTCTGATTTAACGCCGATCAATCGATCAGGCGCATCTCCATTATTTTCAATCACCGCATAAAATTGCGCCTTATTCTCTCCATCCTGAGGCGCTCTGAGCCAGGGATGTTGAACCTTAATTTTTCCCACTTCATATTCATGGGCGAGGGATGACAGATCCATTGAAAAAAGCGCTAAACTTGCGCCTAAAGTTAATAGCGCTCCTGAGGCCAAAAAACTACGCCGCATCATCATGTGGTTTCTCCCTAAAGCGCTGAGGCAGATTGCTGTTGCGCGCACGACTAGATTCAATGTGAGTGTAGGTTTATTTCAACAATAGGCTCTTGCGCCAAGATGGCAGCCTGAGTGGTAAGTTGGACAACATTATTTTCTTCTGACGCAAAATGTTTGTATCTGGCGCGAATATAGCCAGAACGATCTATCAGGAAATGGGCTTCCTCAATTTCATCAATGTAAGGGACATTGGGATAGCGATTCATCACTGAATAAGCCCGTTCAACAGCCTTAGGATGCAAGGCTTCTAAGGCTTTAGCGCTTTGCGGACAGGTGCCATTAAAAACTGTTACGTGATGAATATTGGCTCTCCTCGCAGCCTCATTGGCTTGCTGCAGGCTTGAGGCTAATTCAGGGCCTGCGTCGTGCGTTGATGAGCAGCGGGCAAAAGAAAGCAATGTCGGCTTACCTCGCAACTTGAAAAAAGTTGAGAGCTTGTCGTCTGGGTCAACCAAGGCAAAGTCAGGAGCAATGAGCCACTGGATCATCGCAGCAGGACCAATGAAGCGTGATCTATTCGTGCTCGACAAGACCAGGAGATAATTGATCATGTCCCAACGGTCATCAACATCAAGTACATGACTGAAACTCGGCATAACGCCGCCTTGACCAAAAGTCAGCCAGTGAAATATGTCGCCAATCGTGTGCGTCCCAACATGCGGGGCGGTTAAATCAGCCGGTGATACGGCGACACCTTGAGCATTCTTTAGATCTTTGGATAGCGCGCCATTCCCCTCTCCCATCGGACCATGGCAAGCGATGCAATTGGCCTGAAACGCCTCCATACCGCGCGCCACCGACTCTGCCGTGAAATCTTGAGTTGGGTCATTATAAGTATCTGTATAAGCTTCAGTAGAGAACGACACGGCTATACATAATAGCGCAGCGCTCGCGATAGTTGGCGTTACGTAAAGACGGAGCTTGCGCACTGAAGGCGTCACCCAGGTCAAGAGCGACGCCAAGAATAAAACGCCTCCAGCAATCGCCCACCACCAGATCGCGGATGGGAAAACAGGATTTTGTCCCCAAGTTGCTATGTAAGATAAGCGAAATGGCAATGGCCAATAAATATCATTTTCATGTGACGCTGGCGTAATGACGGCTATGTAACTCGCGACCGCTAATAGGCTCAGGCCAAATCCTGCCTCTATGAGGCCAATCTTTCCGACATAGGATACATTGAATTCGCCAAACTGACGTGAGCGCATGTAGCGAACGATCAATAAAGCACAAAGCAAAGCTCCGCACAAAAATAAAAGCTTGAGGCTGAGCAAGCGACCATAGGGGGTAGCTAACATATTGGGAATGCTGCCGACATTCTCCCAGGCGATTAACAACCCGCTGATCGCAACAATGATCATCGAAATCTTTGCGATAAATGACCATTTTTCAGCAAGCTGCGCGGCAACTTCAGGCGGCTTCGTATGCGCTGTGAACATCCACCAAATCAACCCCAACAATCCCCCAAGCCAGCTCAAGCCTGCTGTTGTATGCAAGAAGAAACTCAGCTGCGCCCACTTTGGTAATCCATCGTCAATTGCATGGCCCGTCACCGCAACAACTGACAGTAGTAAAAGCCCACTCATGAGGGATGCAAAATCCAAAGCGCGGGAAGTTTTAGTCAATCGCAAGAGGGTTAGTCCTGCGAATAGGAAAGCGAGCAATTCGCTTACAATCCAAGCCCAGCCAACAGTTGTGCTCAGCGTAAATTCTATGAGTTGGCCGAAACTTATACTACGATCGATAGGTATAATCTGACGTAATATTAGGTAGAGGAGGACAAAACCTAGCAGAGCGCGACATGTAGCGAAAACAGCAATGGTCGATTTGAATCTCTTGCTGTTTTCACCAATAAGTAACGGCATAATCAGCAAACCGACAGCAAAAGCCGACGGCAGACTTTCAAAAAAACGTATTGTCGCTAGAGAAAGATACATTCTCAATTTGCCTAATTAATGCTCAAATCCAAGCAACTTATAAGACAGCTAACACACAAGATCTTATTTGCCGCTGACTGGAAAAATAGGAGCGCCTCGTTTATCAAACAACAGGCTATCTTTTGCTATTTGGGATCAACTGTAAATTCATAATTACCTTCAACAATGTGCCCATCCTTGGATAGAACACGATAACGAACGGTATATTTTCCAGGAGATAATTCTGGCGCATTTACAGAAAGTTCACGATCCTTTTCCGGGACGCCAACAGCCCCCTCAGCCAAGGTCTTTCCATCGGGTCCTTCAATCGTAAGCTTTGAATAAGCTGGCTCAACACCCCCACCAAATCTTAGTTTCACAAATTTAGGAGAAGCAGCAACGTGATCTTTGGATGAAGGCGTTGCTTCTACAAGAAATGAGTGAGCGAAAGCAGGGGAACAAAATATTCCTGCCGCGATCGCCACAAAGAAAAAAAGAGAATTTCCTATTTTAAAATGCCGCATGAGGAAAGAGTTTGTCATTTTATTTTCCTTGGTCTTTAGCGCACATGGTTTTTAAAGCATTCGTGGAATCATGATGATTTATTGCTTAGCTAGATGCTTGTGCCTTATCTTTCTTAGGCGTTGTATTTGAATGTTTGAAATAAACAAAGACACACCCAGCAATTAAAATTGTGCCAGCAATTTGCGGCACCCAAGCCCAAAGCGTCTCTCCAACCATGAATTTATATTGAGACATTTCTTGCTTGCCATCTGGGCGCGTCACCGTCACGAGACCGATATAATGGCCATTGGCTTTAAATTCATGCTCAAGCGAAAAAGTCCCTTTGGAGTATTTTTTAGCTGGAATATGAAATTCGGTAATCGACTCGAGATCTGTACCAGAAGAAATGGGCGTTAATGGATCGCGCACAAAGCGAACCTCAATCGGCAAATCTCGGTAGGAAGGGTTCTCTATGTCAAAAGAAAAAATTGTTTTGCCTGTTGACGGGATTTCCTCACAATATTCACTACGCGACTTTCCAGGTTGATAGGCCGTTATGTGGATCATGTCATAACCAAACATGACCATGCACATATTGCCCATCGACATAGCCTCTGGACCTGCTCCGCCCTCAGCAAGAGCGAGCGGTGCCGTAAAAAGAGAGACAAATAAACTTACTGCCGCCGCCAGAGCGATGCGCATTTTACTCATTTCCACCCCATGAAATTTGATTTTTATTTTAGTTAAACAACCAAGCCCTTCGGCATCATTATGCTTACAGCTTATATTTGTCTTGTGCTCTGAAAAACATAGGCTTAGCGCCAGAAAAAGCTCACGTAAATTTTGCGTCCAATAGACGCACCAATTAGCAAAAGAAGTCTAAAAAGGTCGCTGCAAAAAGGCAGAGAAAATATGAGCCTTCTGGGCTAATGCCATCAGGGGAAAAATGCTGACGCATTCAATTCCCGCTTTAAAAGTTAAATATTTGAAAAACCATCAATTAAGGAAGAAATAAAAAAACCGGCCAGAGGATTAACTCTGGCCGGTTCTTAGATTTAGCTATTACGCGTTCGGATTAAGGCATGTCGCCTGCAACGAACTTCGGAATAACTGGACCGCCGATTTCAGACGCATAGCG